>DNAE01000093.1:2839-7168 GCA_003543635.1 Clostridiales bacterium
TAGGATGACGTGGTATCCGTTATGAAGAATGCGCCGTACTTGTGCGCCAGGGCTCCGACTTCGCGGATGGGATTGAGAAGTCCCGTACCCGTCTCGTGGTGGGTCATGTAGACATAACCGATATCGGGGATCTCCTTGAGCCTGTCTTCCACAAACTGAAGGTCAACTGCCTTGTCGATGGGCTGTTCGATCTCCACCAGGGGCATGCCGTAAGCTCTGATGACTTCACATGCTCTCTGGGAATAGGAACCGTTCTTGATGACAACGGCGGTCTTGCCCTCGTCAAGGAGGGAATTAAGTGCAATATCGATACAGATCGTTCCTGATCCGCAGAAGAGAACTGCCGTGTATTCTTCGGGGTTGCCCTTGACTATCTTGACAAGATCGTCCCTCATGGGTTTCATGATCCCGGCGAATTCCTTCTCTCTGGGGCAGATATCGGGAACTATCTGCGCCATCTTGACCGTGTCTGTGGTCGTGGAAGGGCCCGGATTGAGCAATACGTTTCTTTTAATGTCCATACCGATCTAACTCACTTAAAATAAATAATATAGTTACTCTGTTTAGGGCAGATTTAACCACAAAAAATCATAACAAAAAACATATATGATGTCCACAACGCCGTATTTGGTGAAAATATACATTTTCTGTTAAAATTAGGGCGATGAATTATAGGTTTAAAAAGATGTACGATTCCTTTTCGAGAAAACCCCTTGCCGGGGCTCTTCTCATCAACGCCTTTATATTTGTTTTGGCGCTTCTTCTGTGCGACTTTAAGTACGAGATCTCGGACGACTTCATAGTGGAGGGCACCCTGGCGGGAGCTTTCACCGGACACCCCTCCGAATTCATGCTCTTCTCCAACGTGATCCTGGGCTATATCCTCAAGGCATTCTATATGCTCATCCCCAAGGTGTCCTGGTACTTCGTATTCCTGGAAGCCCTGGGATTCGCCTCCCTTTGCGCCGTCGACGCTCTTCTCATCAGAAAGAACAAGGGTGCGGGGATCGCATTGTCCGTCATAGTATCCGTCATCTTATCAGGGGACCTGTTCGTCCTCCCCTCCTTCACCAAGACCGCGGCCGTCGCCATAACCGCAGGAGGGCTTTTGCTCCTTTCGAGGGAACGCACGAAGGGAAGCATTATGGCGGGATTCTCCCTGGTCATCCTGGGGGCCTTGCTCCGCCACCACTGCATCTACCTGACAGCCCCCTTGATCGGCGTCATGTACCTTATGGAGCTTGTGATCGATACCCGGAAGACCTCATTCAAGGAGGCCTTCTCAAAGCACGCCAAGACACTGATGCTCCTGGCGGCAGGATTTGCCGTTGTATTCCTTTTAAGGGGCGTCAACCTTGCCATATGGAACAACACACCGGGATACTCGGAATACAGGGAATATAATGCCCTCCGATCTTCCGTCACCGATGTCACCTCCTACGGCCGGGAATCCGTTATGGATGTCTACGAGAGGCTCGGCCTTAACGACACCGACTACGCCATGATCTCCTCCTGGAACTTCGTGGATCAGGATAAGTACACCCCCGATACCATCAGGCAGATCGCCCGGGCCAAGGACGCCGTCAGCGCCGCCAAGAACCACGGCATCGGAAAGGTCCTTCAGAACATCATCTCCAGGGACTACCTCAGGTATCCCGTTACCGTGGCATCCCTGCTGCTCCTCTCCTGTCTGGCCTTCACCGGCAGGAAGGATTTCCTCTTTGCGATCCCCCCGGTCATCACTTCGGTCCTTCTCATCGCCCTGCTCTTTTACAGGGGCAGATGTCTTTACCGGGTGGAGTTCGCGGTGCTTGCTTCCCTCCTTCTCTGTCTTTCCGTTCTTGTGAGGGATGGCGGCAACGATATCAGACGGGGACTTTCTCTTCTTGCCCTCACGGTATTCATCATAAATGCGGGGACCTACTACCCCGACAAGAGCTATAAGAGGCTCCGCTACGAGGACTACCTCACCTACGCCAATGCCATCCTCACGGAATCCGGAGACTATGATACGGATAAGTACAGACTCGACATATCCCATGAGATCCCCTACAGGAACCTGATGGCGATGGTCGAAGGGGATGATAACCACTACATGTTCGATTTCAGGACCACCATCCAGAGGACCTACTACTTCTATAATCCCTGGATAAGGGTACCCGAAGGCGAATGGGAGAACTACACCTACCTGGGGAGCGTCACCGTCATGCACCCGGACAACATCGCCGTATGGGAAGATAACGGCATCGACAGCAGGGACCCCTTGAAGAGCATCGTAAACGACAACATCTACATCGTCGACAACTATAATCAGGACGCAAGGCTCGAATACCTGCGGCAGAACTACTACCCCGATGCCCGCATGGAATCCGCCGGCACCGTGGACGGTCTTAATATCTGGAAATACTATGCGGAATAAGAAGACTGTCATTATCGCCGCAGCGGAAGCGGTATTCATGCTCCTTCTCGTTTTCCTCTTCCATCCCCGATTCGAGACAAACGACGACTTCGGTATGCTCTGCATCGTATCGGGGCTCCACGGGAAGTGCGATCCCCACATGATCTACTCCAACATCCTGATGGGAAAGCTCCTCTGCGCCCTTTACGCAGCGGCATCTGATATCAATTGGTACGTTTTGTTCCACTTCCTCGTGATATACATCTCGGGGGTCTTAGTCACCCGCGTTCTCTGCGCTAAGGACGATCCCGTTTATCTCATACTGCCCGTGGTCTTCAACATATTCTTCCTCGCGGATGCCGTCATCAACCTGCAGTTCACCAAGACCGCCGGCATCGCCGCCGTTGGGGGTCTCCTGCTGATATATCATTCCGTCTCCGAGAAGAAGATACGGTTCCCCGCCATGATCATCGGCATCCTGATGACCGCGTTATCCTCCATGATAAGGATCAATTCCTTCCTCATGGTATTTGCCTGCGGAGCGCTTTTCCTCCCCCTTATCCTGATCATCAGGAAGGACAAGATCAAAAGCTTCGTCGCCTGTGCCCTGGCGGTCCTCCTTGCGGCGGGCATCTCCTTCTCCCTCAGGGCCTACGACAGACGCTGCTACGATAACGATCCCGATTGGAAGGGTTATCTTTCCTTTAACGAGGCAAGGGCCTCCGTCACGGACAGCCCCTTCCTCCCCTACGATGAGAATAAGGATCTTTACGAGAAGGCCGACCTTTCATGGAACGATGTGGCCCTCCTTACAAACTGGACCTTCGACGATCCCGACTTCTTTGACGGGGATAAGATGGAGGAGATCGCGGAAGTTAAAGGGGAGATGAAAGATATCGATAAGACGGAGACGATCCTAAAGGAAACGCTTCCCGGGACCTTGCGCTTCTCCTTCGTTATACCGGTGCTGTTGCTTCTTGCCGTTCTGATATTCAAGGACTCCAAGAACCTCATCTTCCTGATCCCCGTATCACTGGTATTCCTGATCTTTACCACGAGGTTTATAAGCCTTTCCAGATACCTTCAGTACCGGGTGGATCTGGTCATCGCCATGGCGGTCTTCGCCCTGCTCTGCCTTGTCTTTATCGAGAGCTTTAAGGACGAAAAGAAAGGGGCACACACCTATAGATACGGTGTCCTGGCCCTGGCGGTCTCCCTCATCCTCAATTCCAACCTGTATCTTACATCCCTTCTCAGGGAATCCGAGACCTTCAGCCCGGAGGTCGAGGAGGAATACGAGGAGCTCTACAATAAGCTTTACGAGGATCAGGATACCCTTTATCTTACCGTGACCACCTGCGACCGTTCCTACGACGTCTACGACATAAACGAGGACCTTCCCGGGGGATTTTACGCCAATACGTACTTCCTGGGAGGATGGGAGACCGGTTCCCCCATCATGGAGGAAAAGCTTTCAAACTACGGGATAGATAATCCCATGAGGGACATGGCGGATAAGGACAACGTAAGGCTCATCGCAAGCGAATGGAGCTGCCTTGCGGTGACCAATTATCTCCGTGAACATTACGGTATGGATGTTGAAGCTCAGAAAGAAGAGGAGTTCGGAAACTACTTCGTTTACAAGATCACTTCCAGATGATCCCCGATATCTCTCCCCTGTCGTTTTCCACGTCGATCCTGAAGATCTCCTGAACAGTCTTGATATTCTTCTCCAGGTCCTCCCTGTTCTCGCCGGTTACGAGGATGGGACCCTTACGCATCTTCTTGTTTATCATGCGCTCGGTCTTCATGCCCACTTCAACCCCCACCAGGGCGACCATCTTAACAAAAGGCAGGGCCTTTATCTCATCGAGACCATAGATGCCCTTGATGACGCCCTCGGGCAGATGGAAACAAACGTAGCCCGCAGC
>DNAE01000102.1:0-449 GCA_003543635.1 Clostridiales bacterium
TCCGACGGTATCGTCTCCTCGCTTATTGCGGTCTCCTCGGAAGTCTCTGCCGGCTCCTCCGTTTCTGCAGGAACGGTTTCTTCAATCTCCGTCTCCGCCTCGTCGGCAAAGACCGTCATCGGGATAAGTCCCGCCACCAGGCTGACCGTTGTCAGGATCGTTACGTATCTTTTGATAAGATCCCTTTTCATATACGCGTCCTCCACTTCTTGAACTTACTTCCATTATATCAGCTAAAAGAAAAAGAGGCGCCTCCTTACGAAGACGCCTCTTTGGTATTTTAAGATTTTTTATCAGGCTTCCTTTTCCTTATTCTTGGCGGGCCTTACGAGTACGAAGCATACAATCAACGCAACGATGTAAAGAGCGCCCGTGGCATAAAGAACGTTCTGATATCCGACGGGGTTAAGTCCCGTCTCGGGATCGATGGAACCCGTGTGCTCAACGAT
>DNAE01000102.1:539-2461 GCA_003543635.1 Clostridiales bacterium
GGAACGTTGGAGAAACCTCCGCCGTATCCTGCGTTTACCATGATGAGAAGTGCAACGCAGAGGACAACGATCTTATTCTCGATACCCCTTGTGAGGATGGTGGCACCCGTGAGTGCAACGGAGAGGATGAAGATGATCTTATAGATCGTGTTCCTGTCCTTGAAGTAGTCGGCCCAAGCGGAGAATCCGAGACGGCCTGCGGCATTCGCAATGGCTGTTACGGAACCGAGGGTTGCGGCAACTGCTGCCGTAAGACCGATGGCCGTGAAGATCGACTTCTCCTGGGAGATAAGTGCAAGTCCGCAGTGGATGTTGATGTAGAACATGATCCAGATGCCGATGAATATCCTGTTGGAGAAGGAGAACTTAAAGTTCTTGTAAAGTGTTGCGAAGAATTCTTTGAGGCCGCCCTTCTCGTGAGACTCGACCCAATCGGCGGGCTTCTTGAGGAGAAGGTGTCCGACAAACATCATTACGCAGTAGATGCCGCCCATGATGAAGAACATGTAAGCGGGGTTGTTGTCGAACTTATCGAGGAAGAACTGCATTACGGGGGTGGCGATGGCCTTAGCAAGACCGAAGCCCGCTACGGCAAGACCCGTGGCAAGACCCTTGTGGTCCTTGAACCAGAGCATGAGGGTCTTAACGGGGGAAAGGTAACCCGTACCTAATCCGATACCCATTATGCAACCGTAGAAAAGATATATGAGCGGCAAGGACTTGAGAAGTATTGCAGCTCCCGTTCCGACCATACCCGCCGTGAAGCAGATGGTTGCGATCAAAGATGCCTTGTGAATGTCCTTTTCGACCACGTCGCCGAGGAAAGCCGCCGACATGCCGAGGAAGAAGATGGCAAATGAAAACGCCCACTGTACTGCGCTGTTCTCCTGACCTATATAACCGGCGATCTCCTTAGAGAACGTACCCCAGCAATAAACGGTACCGATACTGCAGTGAAGAAGCAATGCGGGAATGGCTGCGCGGATCCACTTATTGGAACGCCAACCGCCCTGCGTGGTTGATGTTGCTCCCATAATTACCCTCCTTATTAAACGTAAAAATCCACGATGAATAATATAACAGAAATTGCCGTTTTTCAATTGCACGCTCAAAATGACCGCAAAATGAAACAAAGGCCGCCATTAAGACGACCTTTGCATGTTTATGATCTCTTTCCGTCAGGCTTCGATCTCGCCCGCATTCCGGATCTTTATCTCGTCGCCGTCGGCATATACCTCGGCGATGCAGCCGGCTTTGATGACGCCGTCCAGAAGGGCCTCGGAGAAGTTATCCTCCACCATGGACTGGATGACCCTCCTTAAGGGTCTTGCACCATACTGGGGATCGTAGCCCTTCTTCGCCAAAAGCTCCTTGGCGTCGTCGGTGAGCCTTATCTCGATGCCGATATCCTTGACTCTCTTACTCACCTGGGCAGTTAAGATATCAACGATCTTGATGAGGGAGTCACGGCCGAGCATCCTGAAGAATACGATCTCGTCCACCCTGTTGATGAACTCGGGGGAGAAGGCCTTCTTGAGCTCGTCCAGCACGACGGCCTTTGCCTCGTCGTAGGACTTGCCGCCGTAGAGTCCCTCGCGGCTTGCCTCGTCCTCATCCTTATCGTCGGAAACGGAGGAGAATCCGATCTTTCTTCCCGCCGCCGATGTGAGCATCCTCGCTCCGATGTTGGATGTCATGATGATTATCGTATTCTTGAAGTCGACGACACGTCCCTTACCGTCCGTAAGTCTGCCGTCGTCCAGTACCTGGAGCATGGAGTTGAATATCTCGGGGTGGGCCTTCTCGATCTCATCAAAAAGGACAACTGAGTAGGGGTGCCTTCTCACCTTCTCGGTGAGCTGTCCTCCCTCGTCGTAACCCACGTATCCCGGAGGGGAACCGATGAGCTTGCTCACGTCGTG
>DNAE01000102.1:2590-7117 GCA_003543635.1 Clostridiales bacterium
GTACCCAGGAAGATGAAGCTTCCGGAGGGCTTTCCGGGATCCTTGAGTCCCAGGCGGCTCCTTCTTATGGCCTTGGCGATGGCAGTCACCGCCTCGTCCTGGCCGATGACCCTCTTCTTCAGTTCCTCTTCCAGGTTCTTAAGTCTCTGGGCGTCGCTCTCGGTGATCTTGGACACGGGGATACCGGACCACTTGGAAAGGACATCGGCGATATCGTCAACGGTGAGCTCGCCGGTATATCCATCCTCGTCGGGAGTCTCCTTCTGCTTGATCTCCTCGAGTCTCTTCTTTATCTTCTCCTCTTCGGTCTTGAGCATGGCGGCCTTCTCGAATTCCGTATTCTCGGCGGCCTTCTTCTTGTCTTCCACCACCTCGTCCAGCCTCTTCTGGAGCTTTCTTCTCTCATCGGAATCGGCGAAGTTGATCCTCTTCCTGGCTGCGGCCTCGTCGATGAGGTCGATGGCCTTATCGGGAAGGAATCTGTCGGATACATATCTTCCGGAAAGGAGCACGGCCTGCTCGATGGCCTCGTCCGTTATCTTTATCTTATGGTGCTCCTCGTACTTGGGGCGCAGTCCCTTGAGGATCTCGATGGATTCCGCAGGAGAAGGCTCGTTAACGATGACCTTCTGGAAACGTCTTTCAAGGGCAGAATCCTTCTCGATATACTTGCTGTACTCGTCCATGGTGGTGGCGCCGATTATCTGAAGCTCGTTCTTCGTTAACATGGGCTTCATGATGTTGGCGGCATCAAGGCTTCCCTCACCGCCGCCGGCACCTATCAGGGTATGGATCTCATCGATGAAAAGGATGACGTCGGGATCGGAAGATGCCTCCGTGAGAACGTTCTTGATCCTCTCCTCGAAGTCGCCCCTGAACTTGGATCCCGCAACAAGGGAACCCATGTCGATGGTGTATACCGTCTTACCCTGGAGTATATCGGGAACATCCCCGGTGGAGATCTTCAATGCAAGGCCCTCGGCGATGGCAGTCTTACCAACACCGGGATCACCCACGAGACAGGGATTGTTCTTCGTTCTTCTGGCGAGGATCTGCATAACGCGGTTGATCTCCTCTTCCCTTCCGATGACCGGATCGATCTTGCCTTCCTTCGCCATTGCGGAAAGGTTCTTACCGAACTCATCCAAGGTCTTCCTGGGGTTCTTCTTTCCGCTTCTCTTTCCGCCGTTTCCCTTCGGACGCTCCTCCTCGGGATCATCGTCTTCGATGAAGTCCCCCGCAAGACCGGAATCGTTTCCGAATTCCTTGTTGAGGTCGTCCATTATTCCGTTGGGATCTCCCCCTGCACGGGAGATGAGATTGTTACCCGTATAGTTCCTGTTGGCGGCTATAACGAAAAGGAGATGTTCGGGCATTATGACGCCCTCTCTTCCCACCTTCCTGGAAAGGTCCCCCGCCTGGGTGAAAAGTCTCTTCGTCTCGAGTCTGAATGTGCGCAGACCCTCCTCTATCTCGTACTCGGCAACGGGTTCCTCGGTGACCATATCGTCGGCACCGATGAGGGTGCAAAGGGCCTCCATCTCGATGCCGTTCCTTCCCAGGATCTCCTGGGTCACTCCCTCCACCGCGGAAAGGGCCACGAGGACCGCCTCCGTCGATATCATGCGACCGCCCTGTGATTCGGCTATTCTCTTGGAATAAACGATGACATCAGTCGTTTCTTTGGTCAGCTTCATTTTTCACCATCTCCCTTCACCGTCTCTCTGATTCTCTTGGCACGCTCCATGGCGTAGTGCTGAGGCTTCTTATTCTTATCGGCAAACTCGGAATAATTCCTCGTCAGCTTATGTATCATCATGTTTATCTGGTCCCATGAGAGGCAAACATCCCTGCCGGAAACATATTCCCTTCCCAGGATGAGCCAGTTGAGATGGGACATGGTCTCTCCTATCTCCAGCCTTCTGGCATACTTCAATACACCGTATGATTTATAGTACTGATCTTCTACAAGGAGATTCTTTTTCTTGCAAATGTTCACCCTGCAGGATCTTTCCAGTTTCACCACATCCTCGATGACGCTTCCCGCGCGGGCGAGCATCTCGTTCTCGTCCACACCCAAGGTGGCCATGCTCGACAGAAGATACAGGCTGTTCTCCCTGATGTCTCCCCCCTGGAGCATAGGCTTCATGGCCCAGTCGTACTTCTCAAGCCTTTTGGAAAGGATGTTCATGGCTCCCGCCGTCTTTACGATGCCCGGGATTATCACCACATATGCCAACTGTACGCCGGTACCCACGTTCTTGATATCGGAGGTCAGGAATCCGAACCTCTCACTGAAGGCCACCGGGATCCTTCTTTCTATCTCGGATACCAGCTCCTCGGCATCCTTATAGGTAAAGTTAATGCTGCTTCCGGAACGAAGGGATTCCACCATTATGTGATCCCGTCCGTTTATCTGACAGGCAAGTCCCTCCTTCTTACTCAGGAGGAAGGCCGTCTTCCTCTCGGGGCGGATGAAATTGAGATCCGTCAGATACCTGTTGAAAAGATCGGCCTTAGCGGCATCCTCCAATTCGTCGGATCTGATGAAGCTCAGACCCATTCCGCCCACCGCCTGCCTTATCATGCCCAGGATGTTCTCCTTGTCGTCCCCGGACATCTTCACCGGGAAGGAGAATCCCTTTATATTACGGGAGATGCATGCCTGTGAGAGCAGGACCACGTCGTTGTCTTTACCGGTCTTCTCGTACCACATATCACTTATCCCCCTTTCTTGAATTGAGTTCATCCCTGAACCTGGCGGCAAGATCGTAGTCTTCCTTCTCAGCTGCGAGCTTCATGGCCTCCTTGAGGTCCTCGTCGCTCACCATGCCCAGATCCGCGTTCTTGATCTTCTCCAGGATATCCTTCTTCTTGCCCGCGGGTTTCTTCTCGGGGACAGGCTGCTCTTTATTCTCTTCGTTGGCAGCATCTTCCGCGGCCATCTGCTCGCTCTCCTCGGGGATCACTATCTCATCCCCCGGGTTCCTGCCCAGGTATTCGCTGCTTCCCTGTCTTTTCAGGATGGTCTTGAGGATCGTCTCGTTGAAAACGTTATAGCATTCGATGCATCCGACCTGGCCCGAGGATTCCACATCCCTCAGGGTCGTGCCGCACTTGGGGCATCTGATCTTCGTGTTTGCGAACTCAAGCTCGTCCCCCGCCTGCATGATGGCATTGGTTATGTCCCCGAGCATGGGGAAGGCAGACCCGAAGAGTGAAGCCGGTCCCATCAGGGCCTCTCCCACCTTCAGATCCCTGGCGCAGTTCTCGCAAAGAGTAACGCCCTGTAATCTGATTATCTTGTTACCTACGGGTCCTCCACATCTTTCACATCTCATATCATTATTCTCCTTAACTTATCAGTCGATCATAAGACCGAGCATGGCATTCTTGAAAATGTCGGCGCGGACAACGGATCTGATATCCGAATCCACCTTCGCCAGAGCCCTGTCGGAAACAGCCGACATCACGGCCGTCCCCTCCCTGGGACTGATGGCGCCCACGGCCACCGTGTTGTGCAGAAGCGTCTTGGCCTGTTGCTGTGTCAGATCGTCCCCCGTGGAGTCGATCACGCTCTTGATGTAGTCCCTCTTGCTCACGGGCTGCACCTTCGTTATGGTGATCTGTCCTCCGCCGCCTCGACGGCTCTCGACTATATAGCCGTTCCCCGTGGAGAATCTTGTGGACAGCACATAGGTCACCTGGGAGGGAACGCAATTTGCCTTCTCTGCCAGCATGCTCCTGCTGATCGTGGCACTGCCGTCGTTCTCGTCGATCATCTCCTTGATCATCATCTCGATAACATCCACCAGCCTTGCCAATGCGATCCACCTCCTTTTGACTTTGACTTTCTTTGACTAATTGTATTATCCGCTCCCGCTATCAGTTTGTCAACCACATTTTGACTTTTTTTGACTTTTGTTTTCGCGAAAAGAATAATATAATCCCCGCAAGGAGGAACGGACCATGGAATATCGGTTTTACGGAAGTGATGACGCGGCAGTTACCGCCGTCACGGATATATACCCAGGGATCAGGACACCCTACGACCTTTACGATGCCCTGGATAAGATCTGGTGCGCGGATACCTGCGCCCCCAGGATGAGGCACGAATGGACAGAAGAAAACAAGACCCTGGGACAGTGTTCCATAACCGCATTCCTGGTTCAGGATATCTTCGGCGGAGAAGTGAGGGGGATCCTCCGTCCCGGCGGAAACTACCACTGCTATAACATCGTGGACGGCCACTGTTTTGACCTTACGAGCGAACAGTTCGGGGACGAGGTGCTGGACTATTCTGATAACCCCCTTCAGACCAGGGAAGTCCACTTCGCAAAAGAAGAAAAGCGCCTCCGCTACGAAGAGCTGAAGGCGCGTCTCGTGTATCTTACAAAAAGCTGATCATTTATGGTATAGCTTCTTGGTCTCGTAGTTCGGTTCGCAGGTGATGTTGATGCCGAGCTTATGCATCATGTTCTCATCGACATTTGAAAGGATGACCGTGGAATGGGCATCGGAATTCGC
>DNAE01000102.1:7222-7548 GCA_003543635.1 Clostridiales bacterium
GGGATCTCGTGATCTATTCCCGCAAGCACCTTAAGGGCATTGAGGAGCGCCGCGGAAGCGGGTCCCAGAAGGTCCGTTGTCTTGCCGGTTACCATGCGTCCGTCGGGAAGCTCGAGAGCCACCGCCGATCCGCCGGTCTGGTCAGCCCTTACGAGGGCCGCGCCGATACACCTTCTGTCTGAAATCTCGATACCGCTCTTGTTAAGGAGGAGCTCCAGCTTATTGACGTCTGATCCGTCCGACAATCCCTGTCTTACGGCGACCTTAGCCTGATAGTATCTCCTGATTATCTCCTGGCGGCTGGCCTCACAGCAGGCATCGTCGTC
>DNAE01000102.1:7626-7877 GCA_003543635.1 Clostridiales bacterium
CCCGCCATGTTGACGCCCATGTCCGTGGGGCTCTTATAGGGGGACTCGCCGTAGATCTTATCGAAGATGGCATTTACCACGGGGAAGATCTCCACGTCCCTGTTATAGTTGACCGTGGTCGTCTGATATGCCTCGAGATGGAAGGGATCGATCATATTGACATCGTTAAGGTCAGCCGTGGCAGCCTCATATGCGATATTGACGGGGTGCTGGAGGGGAAGGCTCCAGATGGGGAAGGTCTCGAACTTGGC
>DNAE01000056.1:0-1926 GCA_003543635.1 Clostridiales bacterium
CCGCGTTGATCGGGGAATTCGGCAGCGGTACCACCAAGATCCCGGCCCGGGGAGGCTTCACCAACAAGGAAAAGGGAGTCATCTATTTTGTTGTTAACAGATTCCAGATATCCCGCATGAGGACGGTGGTGCATAATGCCGATCCGAGGGCCTACATAACCATCAGCGACGTGGCTGATATATACAGGTACGAACCCGAAGACTGATATATGCAAAATGCTTTAATATGGGCATTTCTTCAAGTACAGGCAGGTACAATCTTTGTTGAAGTTGTCTACGGAAATAAGGCCTTTCCGAGAGTATAATTTAAATAGTGAGTTACCCTTTTATGTATTTCGGATCGAGGTCATTATGAAACATTCCAAAGGTGAGACTGTCGTTTACGGCGGCAGCGGAGTTTGTGAAATAGACGATATAAGAGATATCAGTTTTTACCATGAGGATCCAAGGACCTATTATGTCCTGAGACCGCTTTTCGTTAATCAGTCCCAGACGGTTTACGTACCCTTTGATAATGAGAAGCTTACATCCAAGCTTCAGCCCGTTATCTCCAAGGAGGAGGCCCTTGAGCTCATCCACGGGATCAACGATACATCCGTTGAGTGGATCGAGGACAGGAACCTCCGTAAGGAGACATACGGCGAGATGGTAACGGGGGGAAACCGCAAGGATATCGTCGACGTTATCTCCGTCATATTGAATAAGAGAAAGGACCTTCTTGCAGAGGGAAAGACCCTTAATATGCAGGATGAGAGGATCCTTGCCGATGCCGAGAGAAGGATGAATGCCGAGTTTGCCGTGGCTCTGGATATCAAGATAGAAGATGTCGCGGATTTCATTAACAGGGAATGCAAAAAGGCGGGCTGACGCTCTTGACATATATACTTCCCGGTGATTTAATAAACGAGTATTTCTTGGAAAAGGAAGAAAGCATGTTTAAGAAGTCTTTTGAGAATGCATATTATTATTACTTTTACTTTGGAGACTCGAAGTAAGAGTGATTTGTGCATGAAGGAATTCTTAGGATAATCAAGTAAACTGGCGCCGCACGGATCACAAACCGGGCGGCTTTTTTAAACCGCCGAGGCGCGGAAAGAGAAAGGAAAGCAACATGATCGCAGTAGTAAAGAGAGAAGCAACCGAAAGCCAAGTGAAGAACCTCATCGGATGGTTCGAGAAGCAGGGAGTAAGGGTCAACGAGTCAAAGGGTGAATTCTGTACCGTTCTGGGTCTCATCGGAGATACCACGGCGATCGATATCGACCTTTTACAGGGTCTTGATATCATCGAATCGGTGACCAGGATCTCCGATCCCTTCAAGAAGGCCAACAGGAAGTTCCACCCCGAGGATACGGTGGTGGACATCGGAGGCGTTAAGATCGGAGGCGGACACTTCGCGGTAATGGCGGGTCCCTGCTCCGTAGAGTCCGAGGAGCAGATAATCGAGACGGCAAAGGCGGTAAAGGCCGCAGGTGCCACACTCCTCCGCGGCGGTGCATATAAGCCCAGGACATCCCCCTACGATTTCCAGGGACTCCACGAGGAGGGCATAAGACTTCTCTTAAAGGCCAGGGAGGTCACGGGTCTTCCCATCGTATCCGAGATAATGAGTCCCGAACAGCTTCCCGTCTTTGAGGATATCGACTGTCTGCAGGTCGGTGCAAGGAACATGCAGAACTTCGATCTTCTCAAAGCCCTGGGTAAGACAAACAAGCCCGTCCTTCTGAAGCGCGGCCTTTCCGCCACATTGAAGGAGCTCCTCATGAGCGCGGAGTACATCATGTCGGAGGGTAATCCCAACATCATCCTCTGCGAGAGGGGAATCAGGACATACGAGACATATACGAGAAATACCTTTGATGTCAGCGCTGTAGCCGCACTCAAGGAACTTTCCCATCTTCCCGTCGTGGCGGATCCCTCCCATGC
>DNAE01000056.1:2062-7001 GCA_003543635.1 Clostridiales bacterium
GCCCAGCAGCTCACTCCCGATCAGTTCGTTGATGTCATGGGAGCCATCGATAAGGCAAGATCCATAATCTGAGAGAGGTGAGAGATAATGATCGTCGGAATAGTCGGACTCGGACTTATAGGTGCCTCCTTTGCAAAGGCATATAAAGAGAATGAAACGGGCCACACGGTATACGGCTGGAACAGGACTTCTTCCGTGGCCGAGATGGCGAAGATGCAGGGGATCATAGACGATATCCTGACGGATGAAAGGATAAAGGAATGCGATCTGGTGATCCTGAGCCTTTATCCCGAAGCCTCCGTAAAGTGGATGGAGGATCATAAGGATAAGTTCAATCCCTCGGGTGTGGTGATCGATGCCTGCGGAACGAAGAGGTTCATCTGCGAGAAGGGTTTTGAGATCGCAAAGGCTAACGGCTTCACCTTCGTGGGATGTCATCCCATGGCGGGGACCCAGTTCTCAGGTATGAAATACGCGAAGGCCGATATGTACAAGGGTGCTCCCATGGTTATCTGCCCCGAGAGGTTTGATGACATGGGTATCGTCGACAGGATCAGGGATCTTTTGAGGCCCTGCGGCTTCGGATCCTTCAGGCTTGCCCACCCCGATGAGCACGACCGCATGATCGCCTTCACTTCCCAGATGGCACATCTGGTTTCCAACGCATATATCAAGAGCCCCAACGCCCTGGCACACAAGGGATTCTCCGCGGGTTCCTACAAGGATATGACCAGGGTGGCCTGGCTTAATCCGGAGATGTGGACCCAGCTGTTCATGGAGAATAAGGACAACCTTATCTTCGAGATCGACTGCCTCATGGGCGAGCTTCAGAAATACAGGGACGCCATGGCAAACGACGATCCCGAGAAACTTAAGGAGCTCCTGCGGGAAGGCAAGGAGAGAAAAGAAGAGGTGGACGGATAATGAAAGGCATCTATGTCGCGACAAAAAAGCCCTATAAGGTCATCATCGGAAAGGGTGCCGTAACACAGGTCGGTCACCTGATCAAGAGGGTCAGTCAGGATGTGGAAAAGGTCCTCATCGTCACCGACAGCACCGTGGCGAAGTTCTACCTGGACACGGTGAAGAAGAGCCTGGGATTTGCCGGGATAACGGCATTTGAATATATCTTCGATGCAGGGGAAGAGAGCAAGAACATAAACTCCATAGCCGGCATGTGGGGAGTGATGGCGGAGAACGGTTTCACCAGGACCGACGCCGTCGTTTCCTTAGGCGGAGGCGTCGCATGTGATATGGGCGGATTTGCCGCGGCGACATTCCTCCGGGGCATAAGGGTATTCCAGGTCCCCACGTCGCTTCTTGCCATGGTGGACGCCGCCATCGGAGGGAAGACCGGTATCGACCTCAAGGAGGGAAAGAACCTGGCGGGAGCCTTCCACCAGCCCTCCATGGTCATAGAAGATCCCGACTGCCTGAAGACTCTTCCGGACGAACTGTTCTCCGAGGGAATGGCTGAGGTCATCAAGCACGCCTTTATCCTGGACAAGGAGTTATATGACCTTCTTACGGAAAACGCCCCGAGGGGCATAGGGATAAAGGAGGATGATGAGCTCATGGAAAAGCTTATCTCCATGAACGTTTCCGATAAGGTCAGTGTCATCACCGAGGATGAAACGGATAACGGGAGACGTCAGATCCTGAACTACGGCCACACCGTGGGACATGTCATAGAGAGAGATTCGGATTACGGTCTTGCCCACGGCGTATGCGTTGCCAAGGGAATGGGTATAATGATCGATTCCTGCGAGGCAAGGGGCGGACTTTCCCCGGAGACCGCGCAGAAGATGAGGGAGCTCATAAGGGCCTACGGACTTCCCACGGAGGATCCCATCACTTCAGAACAGGCGGCCGAGGGTGCCCTGAACGACAAGAAGAAAAGGGGAAACGTCATTTCCGTCATCCTTGTGGAAGAAATAGGAAATGCTAAGATAGAGAAGATGACTCCTGAGGAGTTCTCTGAATTCATAGAGGCAGGAAAGAACAAGTGATCATAAGCGCGAGGAACAGACGATTCAACATGACCATTGATGCGCCGCCCTCCAAGTCGGTGTATCACAGGGAGCTGATCGTCAGGTTCCTCTGCGGCGACAGGGAGCACCTGGAAGATAAGGCGCTCGACAGCAACGACATCAAGGCGACGAGAGCGTGCCTCCGATCCCTCCGGGATCACGGCACGGATAAGAGCGTGACCCTTCCCTGCGGCGAGAGCGGTTCCACTTTGAGGTTCATGATACCGGTGGCATCGGCATTCCTTCTGGCCAAGGGAGAAGAAAAGGCTGAAAGGATAGTCTTCACCACGGAGGGCAGGCTTTTCGAGCGCCCGGTGAAGGAGCTTTCCGATGCCATGAGGGCCCACGGGATAACCATAGAGGAAGATCCTGAGAACAGGTGTTTTATCGCCTCGGGCAGCATGACCCCCGGAAGGTACGAGATAGACGGCGGGATATCCAGCCAGTACATATCGGGCCTTCTCATGGCCCTGCCGCTATTTGACGATATAAGCATGGTGGAGGTGCGCGGTCAGATAAAGTCCGGAAGATATATAGACCTCACCATGGATGCCCTTTCAAAGTACGGTGCTCCCGTGAGACGTGAGGGAAATGTCTTCTTCCCCTCCTTCGGAGGATATAAGAAGATCGAGGACTCCGATTTCAGGGTGGAGGGAGACTGGAGCAACGGTGCCTTCCTCCTTTGCCTTTCAAGGTTCTGTGATATCAAGATAAGAAATCTCGACCCCGATTCCAAGCAGGGGGATAAGGCGATCCTGGAGTTCATGAACGCCATCGAGGAGAAGGATAATGTCTCCTTCGATTGTTCCGATATCCCGGATATCGTTCCCTACATGGCGGTCACCGCGGCATTCTCCGTGGACAGGGCCGTGTTCTCGGGTATCGGAAGACTCAGGATAAAGGAATCCGACAGGGTCAGCGCCATAAGGGAGCAGCTCGGCGCCGTGGGAGTCAAGACGAAGGAGACCACCGATACCCTTACGGTATTCGGCACCACTCCCGGCGAGGCGGAATACGAGGTGCCCGTAAGGCTCAGTTCCTATAACGATCACAGGATGGCCATGTGCGCTATCCTGATCGCCGTCATACTGGGGACCGAGGCGGATATCGACGATATCGACTGTCTTGATAAATCCTTCCCGGAATTCAAGGAGATAGTAAGAAGGGAAATGATGCCATGAGCATGGAAAGCATTTACAACGGCGAGAATCTGAAACTTAAGATATACGGGGAATCCCACAGTCCCACCATAGGTGTTTACATCGAAGGGCTTCCCGAGGGGGTCTTTCCCGACGAGAACAAGACAAGGGAACTGATGTCCAGGAGGGCTCCGGGACAAAACAAGTGGTCCACTCCGAGGAAGGAGAAGGATGAGGTCATCTTCGAGAAGGAGGGTGACCTGCTCCACGGCTATATCATCAATTCGAATACGAAGCCCAAGGACTACGCCTCCATCATGAATAAGCCCAGGCCCTCCCATGCGGATTTCACCGCGGGTCTCAAGTACGGGGACGAAGCTTCGAGGAGCGGGGGCGGCATCTTCTCGGGACGCATGACGGCTCCCCTTTGCATTGCGGGATCCATTGCCCTTCAGCAACTGGAGAAAAGGGGGATCGCCATAAGATCCCACATAAAGGAGATAGCGGGCGTAAAGGATGATTCCTACTTCGACCATAACCCCTGGGATGAGGATTTCAGACAGGCCCTTTCGAAGGTGTCCGGTAAGGAATTTCCGGCCATCGACGATGCGAGGGCTGAGGAGATGAAGGAGAAGATCGATCAGGCCAGGATGGATCAAGACTCCGTCGGAGGCATCATCGAGACCGTTATCTACGGCCTCGAGGGCGGGCTCGGAGGTCCCCTCTTCGACGGTCTCGAGGGAAAGATAGCATATATCCTGTTCGCGATCCCCGCCGTAAAGGGAGTGGAGTTCGGAAACGGATTCGAAGCCGCAAGGCTCAGGGGTTCCGAGAACAACGATCCCTTCATGTTCGACGACCACGGAAATATAAGACTTAAGACAAACAGGAGCGGCGGTATCCAGGGCGGGATAACCGTCGGAGGAGATGTTGCTCCGGTGGTATTCGACTGTGCCTTTAAGCCGACCCCCTCCATTGGTAAGGAGCAGGAGACGGTGGATCTCAAGGAGAGGAAAAATACGACCCTTACCATCGAGGGCAGACACGATCCCTGTATCGTTCCCAGGGCGGTCCCGGTTACCGAGGCGGCAGCGGCCATAGCCGTTTACGACCTTCTGCTTTCAAAGGAGAGATAAGATGTCACTTGAAGATCTGAGAAAAGAGATAGATGAAGCGGACCGCCTGATCCTTGATGCCTTTGAGAAGCGGATCAATGCCGGCAGGAGGATCGGAGAGCTTAAAAGGCTCGAGGGCAAGCCCGTCTACGATCCCGTCAGGGAAAAGGAAAAGATCGAGGATCTTAAGCAAAGAGCCGGGTATGAGTCGAGGGAATATATAGAGAGACTCTACGGGACCATCTTTGAGGTCACGAAGGAACATGAGGAGAAGAAGCTCTTCGGAGTTCTCGGAAGGAGCCTGCCCCATACCTATTCACCTCAGATACATCACCTTATAGCCCCCGGTTATCTCTACGGTGTTATTGAGCGTGAGCCCGACGAACTGGATGAGCTTTTCAACGGAAAAAAATACAGCGGCTTTAACGTTACCATTCCCTACAAGAGGGAAGCAGCAAAAAGATGTGACGAACTATCCGGTGATGCCATAAAGATCAAGACGGTCAATACAGTCCTTTTCAGGGACGACGGAAAGGTCATCGGATATAACACGGATGTATTCGGCTTTGAGTTCATGCTCAAGGATAAGGGGATCGACCCCAAGGATAAGATCTGTGTCGTCTTCGGCACGGGCGGAGCTTCCGAGGCGGTCAAT
>DNAE01000216.1 GCA_003543635.1 Clostridiales bacterium
GCCGAGACCGAGGAGACGGAGAGCTCCCAGGCGGAGATCCCGGCGGACCCCTCCGTATCGGAGTCTGATATGCTCGCCCTGTCGGTAACCTATGAGTACAAGAGCTCGGATTCATCGGATTACTGGGCATCTTACTATAACCTGCTCCTTACGGATGATTGCAAGAGTTCCCACCCGGAGCTTGCCGGTTCACTGGACTACTACAATGCGGGTCTTGATTCCGAGGCTGAGGACACGGTGGACGTAAATAATCTCTACAGTACGTTCTACGTGAGAAGGGCGGACAGCGTCTTCTTAAGCGGGGTGCGCGCCGTAAGACACGATTACTACGACGATCCGGAACTTTCCGGAGTGACATTCAACGTCGCCACGGGCGAGATCTTATCCATCGAAAATGTCATCTCCGATGCCGAACCCTTTATGGAAAAGCTCATCTCCATGGGATGTGATGTTTCTTCCATGCAGGACTTCGAGTCCGGAGTCCTTTCCTTTGTCGTAGAGAATGACGGTATCACGGTTATCTCCGGTGACAGCTACTACAAGGTGCTCTATAAGGGTAACGAGTCCTTCTTCTCGGCCCTTTTCGTTCCTTCGGAGGAGTATGTATCCTGTTATGCTGATATGACCCTTTCAAGTGACAATGCCGCATTTACGGTGGATCTCGGAAACGACGGGACCCCTGATTCAGTGACGGTTAATTGCCTTACGGATGAGTACGGCAATACGGAAGGCCTGGAGGTCGACGTCAACGGTAACGAATGGAGCCGGACGGACATCTACGGATACGGGGTCGATATCTATGTCGCATCGACGGAGGGAAAGAACTATCTCTTCCTTGAGCTCAGCGAGGATAACGACTACTGCGATACATACGTCTTGGAATTGACTTCGGATGAGGTGACCTTCACTAACGAATTCGGAGGAAGGATCGCCGGAGGACTTATCATAGTTCCCAACGAATGGATCTCGGAGTTCTTCCCCGATGACACCATGCGTTCCTCCTGTGAGCCCACTGATCCCGGAGATCTTTATATATGCCAGAGGACCCACTGCTTCAGTTCCTACAGTGCCCTCTATCCCGCGGATTTTTACGACGAGGAGGGTTTTGAGATCGACGGTACCTTCGCTTATGCTTTGAGCGGCGTGGTGTTAACGGCACTTCAGGATATCGACGTCATCACATATCCCGACGGTGTTTCCGCCACTATCCCCTCCGGCACGGAGCTCAGTATAGATCTTGTCTATGACTATTCCGACACGGTCATCGTGAAGGACAGAAACACCGGAGAGGAGTACTACCTGTCCTACGACAGCCGCGATGATTATCCCAGGACCGTAAACGGTATCCCCGAGGATGAGCTGCTTTCCGGAATAATGTATGCAGGCTGATATTGGGTGTATAATATAGAGACCTTAATCTTACGAATAAAGAGGTAAAGAACATGAATAACATGTGGAATGACAGAACGAATATGAGTCTTCTTACCGACTTCTACGAACTCACCATGGGTAAGGGCTATCTGGATGGCGGTAATGCCGATAAGATCGTATATTTTGATATGTTCTTCAGGGATGTTCCCGAAGGAGGCGGATATGCCATCATGGCAGGCCTTGAGCAGGTGATAGATTATCTCGATAACCTTAAGTTTTCCGAGGAGGATCTGGTCTTCCTCAAGAACTACGGATTCGACGACAAGTTCATCGATTATCTGCGTAACTTCGACTTCAAGTGTGATGTCTGGGCTATCCCCGAGGGAACGGTAGTATTCCCCAGAGAGCCCCTGGTCAAGGTCAGAGGCCCCGTGATTCAGGCTCAGCTTCTGGAGACGGCGCTGCTTTGCACCATCAATCACCAGAGTCTCATCGCCACCAAGACGGCCAGGATCGTCAGGGCTGCCGAGGGAAGGCCCATCATGGAGTTCGGTGCCAGAAGAGCCCAGGGATTCGACGCTTCGGTCCTCGGCGCAAGGGCGGCATATATCGCGGGCGTTGCGGGAACATCCTGTACCATCTGCGGACAGCAGTTCGATATTCCCCTTTCCGGTACCATGGCCCACAGCTGGGTAATGCTCTTCGACGATGAGTTCGAAGCCTTCAAGGCATATGCAGAGTCCTATCCTGATAAGACACTTCTTCTTGTTGATACATATGATGTCCTTAAGAGCGGTATCCCCAATGCCATCAGATGTGCAAAGGAAGTCCTTGAGCCCATGGGCAAGAGGCTCCTGGGTATCCGTATCGACAGCGGCGACCTTACGTACATGACCCAGAAGGCAAGAAAGATGCTGGACGATGCCGGCCTTACCGATTGTAAGATCACGGTATCCAATGCCCTTGACGAATATATCATCAGGGATCTCATAAGCCAGGGCGCCTGCATCGATTCCTTCGGTGTCGGCGAGAGGCTCATCACTTCCAAGGCGGAGCCTGTTTTCGGTGGTGTTTATAAGATCTCTGCAGTCGAGGACGAGAACGGAAACGTTATCCCCAAGATGAAGATCTCGGAGAACGCCGGCAAGGTAACGACCCCCTGCAACAAGGAGATCGTAAGGTTCTACGATAAGGCCACGGGCAAGGCCATGGCTGACGTGCTCTTTGTGGAGGGCGAGAAGATCCCCGAGGGCGAGCCCTACGATATCTTCGATCCCCTTGAGACATGGAAGACGAAGACTCTGGAGAACTACACCACGAGGAAGCTCCTGGTCAAGGTCTTCGAGAACGGCAAGCTCGTTTATAACAAGCCCACCATCAGCGAGATCAAGAATTACTGCACCAAGGAGCTGGATACCCTTTGGGATGCGGTTAAGAGATTCGATAATCCCCACAGATACTATGTTGACCTTTCCCCCGAACTTTGGAAGATCAAGGACGACATCCTTCACAATTTCAGAAAGCATAAGTGATCAAGGAGAATTAAAATGGCAAACCCCATCGTAACAATAACAATGGCTGACGGCGGCGTGATCAAGGCGGAACTCTATCCCGAGATCGCCCCCGAGACGGTTCAGAACTTCATCAAGCTCGCAGGCAACGGCTTCTATAACGGCCTTACTTTCCACAGGGTCATCCCCGGATTCATGATCCAGGGCGGATGCCCCGACGGAACAGGTATGGGCGGTCCCGGATATACCATCAAGGGTGAGTTCGCCAGCAACGGCTTCAGGAACGATCTGAGACATACAAGGGGCGTACTTTCCATGGCCAGGGCAATGGATCCCAACTCCGCAGGTTCCCAGTTCTTCATCATGCACGAGAATGCTCCCCATCTCGACGGCCAGTATGCAGCTTTCGGTAAGGTCATCGAGGGCATGGACGTGGTCGACAGGATCGCTTCCGTAAGGACCGATTACAATGACAAACCCCTTGAGCCCGTGGTCATCGAAGTGATGGCAGTACAGCTCTGACGGCCTGTCAAATATATTTGTTGGATAAGTTGCATAACTGAGAGTTTACACATTTAGTCTACATTTAGTTCACAGTTTTGCCACAATCGTTTTATAATATGGATATATAAGACGGAGGGTGAGACTATGAGGAAGGTGTTCAAGAGCAAAAGGGGTTTTACCCTGATAGAAATGGTACTGGTTATCGCGATAATCGTGATCCTGGCTGCCGTGCTCGTGATGAGTATCTCCACGTATCTCAACAGAGCCAAGAATGCGGCATCCTCCCTTAAGGATCACAACGACAGTATATCTTATGTGACCTATGAGATAATCGACGAAGCAGATATGTAAGATATAAGAGGCTAAGGCAATATATAACCCCCCGGAGAGGATCTTCGGGGGGTTGGCTTATGTGCAAGGAAGAGATAAATGTCTTAAGAGAATGCCTGTGACAGGTCGGCGATTATATCATCGATATGCTCGGTACCGATGGAAAGTCTGATGGTGTTGGGCTTGATGCCCTGGATGGCAAGTTCCTCCTCGCTGTCCTCCGAGTGGGTGGTGGAAGCGGGATGGATCGCCAGGGACTTAACATCCGCAACGTTGGCAAGGAGAGAGAAGATCTTGAGCTTGTCGATGAAAGCCTGGGCCTCCTTGGCGCCTCCCTTGATCTCAAAGGTGAAGATGGATCCGCCGCCGTTGGGATAATACTTCTTGTAAAGTTCCTTCTGGCTCTCGTCCTCGGTAACGGAGGGATGATTGACCTTTTCCACCTGAGGGTGGTTATTCAGGAATTCCGCCACCTTAAGGGCATTTTCCACGTGACGTTCAACCCTGAGGGAAAGGGTCTCGAGACCCTGAAGGAATACGAAGGCATGTACGGGGGACAATGTGGCACCCGTATCCCTGAGGAGGATGGCTCTGATATATGTGATATAAGCCGCTGCTCCCACGTCCTTGGCAAAGCTCAATCCGTGGTAGCTGGGATTGGGATCGATGAGCCATCTGTGCTTATCTGCGGCGATCCAGTCGAACTTACCGGAATCGATGATGACGCCGCCCACGGAGGTTCCGTGTCCGCCGATGAACTTCGTTGCGGAATGTACCACGATATCTGCACCGTATTCGATGGGCCTTACAAGGTAAGGGGTTGCGAAGGTGTTGTCTACGATAAGGGGTACCTTATGTGCATGGGCGATCTTAGCGATGGCCTCGATATCGACTACCTCGGAATTGGGATTGCCCAGTGTCTCGATGATCACTGCCTTGGTATTGTCCTTGAATGCGCCCTCTAATTCATCGA
>DNAE01000219.1:0-5235 GCA_003543635.1 Clostridiales bacterium
CAATTCGATGTCTTTCACCGCCGGTCGCAGAGGTCTCATCGGGAGCCGCCGTGCAGCCCGCCAGAGCAACACACAGGAATGCAGCAAGGCATAATGTTCTCTTCTTCATATACAATTCCCCCTTACATAGAGGATGATAACATTATGCGCAGGGCTTTTCCAATGTATGCCGGCAGCACACCAATTCCCGGATCGAAGATGATAGAATCAACTATCCTTAATCGGGGGATCAATATGAGTAAGGAAAATGCTGTTTGCTTGGCAGGTCTGTCGATCCCGATGCTTGTGGGATCCATAATATACCTTACCTGCGGAGGCACCACCGTAATATACAGGTGGTTTACGGAGATGGGGGTCTCCCTTAAGACAGTCGACTATCCTCAGTTTGTAAGGAACTACGGGTGTGACCTTCTTTGGGGATATGCTCTCTACTCGGGGCTTCGTCTGGTGGAAGACAAGACAGCTCCTGTTTCCAAAAGCCTCCTTATCGCCATGGTAACCCTCATCTTCCTTGAGGGGATTCAGCTGTTTGATATGGTTCCCGGCGTATTCGATCCCCTCGACATCCTTGTGGAAACTATTGCCGTTTTGTCGGCAATGTTTATAACAACAACTATCGGGAGGAATGTTTATGAAAAAGCAGGTTAGAACGATTTGCACCATCGGTGTCGTGGGCATCCTGGCATTTGCATCCATTGCCAGCGGTTCGTCCGACTCGGGCTCCGATTCCACAGATGCTACGGTGAAGAGGACCGATTCAACGGCCGAGGAAACGGAGGCTACCACGGAAGAGACCGAGGAGGCCGTCGATACGTCAAACGGATATGGTCTTACGGTCACCTTTGATGATCTCGAGATCACCTTCGGGGATTCCGTCAACTGGGTGACTCTTGAGAACCAGTTCTCTGATTATGATGGCGAAGAGATCATCGAGCTTCCCATCCACGTTAAGAATATCGGAGATGAGAACAACAGCCTTAACGTATTCTACATCAAGGTATTCGGCAGCACCGGAACCGAAGTCGAAGAACTGGGAACATACTTTGATGATTCAGGTGTCTTCTACGGCGGAGAATTGCGTCCCGATGCCGAGCAGGATCTTGCACTGTATTTCCCCTATGACGGAGACGGCACATACTACGTAAACCTCGATAACTTCACCGACGATGTCGAGCTCGGTTTTGAGATAACAAAGTAAGGACCCGCATTGGCGGTTACCTCTTATCAGGGGTAACCGCTTATTTTAAAACCAGCGTAAAACGGTACGGATGATACCCGCTGTCACGATTCCGACGCTACCTATGGTGAGAAGGGCGGCAAAGGAATACATCACCTTGAACGGTATCCTGACATAGTATCTTTTATCGCCTATGTACGGCAATACGTCGAAGATACCCGTCCACGAAGTACAGATGTCGATGACAGTCGCTTCAAACAGGAATGTGAACAGCTTTACCAGGAACTGTTGGTAATACTCGGCCTGATCCTGTCTTATCCCGACGGCGATAAAGATCAGCAACGGATATCCGATAAGCGCCAAGGGAACCTTCCACCAGGTCCTTGTACGGAATCCCGGGATCGGCCAAAGGGGTTTTAAAGGTGCAATCCCTATCCTGCGGTTAAGGGCATCCGTCAAAGCCTCCACGTCCTTATATCTGTTATCGGGATCGAAGCTCGTGGCCTTGGCCGCGATCTTCCTTAAACGGTCATTATTCGGGAATGCATCCCTGATCATCGTTCCGACGGCATAGATATCGGTCCTTGCATCCGATTGCATGAAACCGTATTGCTCCGGGGCGGCGCGGCCTTCCGTTCCGATAAGGGTCGTATCCTGATCCCTGTCGCTCTTATACGTCTTGGCGGCATCGTAATCAATGATCACCACGGTACCGTCTTCCTTGACGATGATGTTCGACGGTTTAAGGTCCCTGTGTATTATCGGACGGGGAGCGTTATGAAGGATCTTGAGTCCTTCGCAAAGATCGAGAAAGTACCGGAGCTTTTCCTTATCGGACTTGGAGGGATCGTTAATGATAACATCGAAGGTGTTTCCGTTGATGTATTCCTCGATAACGACAAGGTGACCGTCCTTCTCGTAATAGTCGATAATGCGGGGGATGTGGGGATCTATGTGCTCCTTCAGATACTTATACACATCAAGCTCATAGTATTTGAGTTTCTTTTGAATACGTATATCTCCGGTGATCTCATTGATCACCAGACAGTGCTTATCATCGTACTGATATAATACTTTGTAAACAACCGGATCATTCATACTTTTATTATAAACGAGAAAGGTCACCATGGACGACAAAACAAATGATTTGATGAATACCCTCGCTTCCTGCGAGAACGATAACGATCTGGCGGAATATGTGGGATCCATAGAAGGAAGATACCCCGCAAGTTTCCACGAGTATGTGAAGATCATCCTGGAGAGCAAGCAGATGACCATCGCAGACCTCCACCGCTCGAGCCTCATAGACCGAACATACATATATCAGATAATGGACGGAAGGAAAAAGCCCGGCCGGGATAAGATAGTTGCCATTGCCATAGGCGCCGGTATGACTCTCGAAGAATGCCAGCGGGCATTGGAGATCGCCAAGGAGGGGATCTTATACTCCAAGAACAGAAGAGACAGCATCATCATCTATGCCATTAACAACCGCCTGAGCATAATGGAATTAAACGCTCTTCTCGAACAATACGAAGTTCCCGCTCTTCAGTAACGTAAAAGGCCTCCCGGAGGAGGCCTTCTGTTTATGCTGTTACGATCTTGCTGGCGTCGCCCAGGTTGTGCCTGTCCGTTGCCTCCTGGCGCATCTTGTACTTTAAGATCTTGCCGGCGGCGTTCATGGGGAAGCTGTCAACGAAGTCGACGTATCTGGGGATCTTATGCTTGGCCATGTGGGTCCTTACATAGTCCTTGATCTCGTCCTCTGTAGCCTCTTCACCGGGCTTCAGGATGACTGCCGCAAGGATCTCCTCACCGTAGTCGGCATCGGGTACGCCGATGACCTGGACATCCTGGATCTTGGGGTGGGTATAGAGGAAGTCCTCGATCTCCTTGGGGTAGATGTTCTCACCGCCCCTGATGATCATGTCCTTGATACGGCCGGTGATCTTGTAGTATCCGTCCTCGGGACGTCTCATGGCCAGGTCTCCGGAATGGAGCCAGCCGTCCTCGTCGATGGCTGCCGCAGTGGCCTCGGGCATCTTGTAGTAACCCTTCATGATGTTGTAACCGCGGGCGCAGAACTCGCCTGCGACACCGTCGGGAAGCTCCTCACCTGTCTCGGGATCCACGATCTTCGTCTCAACGCCGAAGAGGGAAGGACCGACGGTATTGACTCTCTGCTCGATGGTGTCAGTCGTCTTACTCATGGTGGTGGCGGGGGAAGCCTCCGTCTGACCGTATGTGATCACGATCTCGGGCATATGCATCTTTTCGATGACTTCCTCCATGGTCTTGATGGGGCAGGGTGAACCCGCCATGATACCTGTTCTCATGTGGGAGAAGTCTGTCTTGGGGAAGTTCTCATGGCCGAGCATGGCGATGAACATGGTGGGAACTCCGTGGAAACATGTGATCTTCTCCTGGTTGATACAATGAAGTCCCTTTCTGGGGGAGAATGCAGTGATGGGCGACATGGTGACGCCGTGGGTGACGGAGGCCGTCATGGCAAGTACCATGCCGAAGCAGTGGAACATGGGGACCTGGATCATCATCTTGTCGTTGGTGGACAGATCCATGCAGTCACCGATGGCCTTACCGTTGTTTACCACGTTGTAGTGAGTGAGCATAACGCCCTTGGGGAAGCCCGTGGTACCGGAGGTGTACTGCATGTTGCAGACATCGTGCTTGTCCACGGTCCTTCTGATCTTCTCGACTTCGCTGTAGGGTACCTTCTCGGCAAGGGAAGGCATATCGTCCCAATGGAAGCATCCGGGAAGACGGGACTCACAGGTGATAACGTTCTTGAGGACGGGAAGTCTTGCTGCCTTGAGCTCGCCGGGCTTGCTGTCCTTGAGTTCGGGGCAGATCTCGTTGATGATCTGGATGTAGTCGGAATCCTTGTACTTGTCGATCATGACAAGGGTGGATGTATCGGACTGGCGGAGCAGGTACTCGATCTCGTGGATCTTGTAAGCCGTGTTGACGGTTACGAGTACGCATCCGATCTTGGTGGCTGCCCAGAAGGTCAGATACCACTGGGGCACGTTGGTGGCCCAGATGGCGATGTGATCGCCCTTCTTGCATCCCATGGCAAGGAAGGCCCTTGCAAGGTTATCCACATCGTCCCTGAACTCGGGATATGTTCTTGTATAGTCCAGCTCCGTGTAACGGAAAGCATACTGGTTGGGGAACAGCTCGCAGATCTTGTCCAGGACATCGGGGAATGTCAGGTCGATGATGGTCTCCTTGGGCCAGGGATAGTAACCCGTGCCGCGGTTGTCCACCTGGAGCGCGTTCTTCTGATGGGGCTTGTACTGCTCCATGAAGCCTGCGAAGTGGGGTACGACGATTCCTGCATCGAACAGGTCCTTGGACCATCTGTATACCCACTCGAGGGTGATGTAACCCTGATAGTTGATGGAATCCAGGGCGGCGAACATCTCCTTGACGGGCATGTCACCGGTACCCATGAGCCTGTAGGATACCTTGCCGTTCTCCATGACGGAGTCCTTAACGTGGGTGTACTTGATGAGCTCGCCCAGGTTAGCGACCGTCTCCTCGGGAGATTCGTTCATGAAGCGGTAGGGATGGTGCATATCCCAGAGGGCTGCGACCTTACGGCTTCCGATGGCGTCGATGACCTTCTTGAGCCTCTTGGTATCAGCGTAAACGCCGTTGGTCTCCAGAAGGAGCGTTACATTGTACTCCTCGGCCACGGGAACGAGCATCTTCATGGTCTCGATGACGACCTCGTCATCCACCTCGCCCGTGGGCATGGGCTCCAGGTCTCCGAGGACTCTTATAAAGCTTGCGCCGACCTTATTGGCAAGCCTTGCGTATGCCTTGATCTCGTCGATGGCCTTCTCCCTCGTAGCCACGTTGTTAACGGGCTCGCCGGAAGACAGGCAGGAGATCTCCAGGCCGATCTTTCTTAGCTTGGCAACGGTGGCATCGATATTCTCATCCCTGAAAGGCGGAGCCTTTACGGAAAAGATGTCCTGACCGAGGCCTCTGATCTCGATACCGTCGAAACCGAAGTCCTTAGCCATTGAGTA
>DNAE01000219.1:5313-7365 GCA_003543635.1 Clostridiales bacterium
GTCTTCATATGTTTTCCTCCAAATAGAAGCATTACACAATAAAACAGAATGAATTATAAAAGAATTTTCCACGATAATAAAGCATATGCTAACGGCAAAAATTAATGTTTTCTCACTTTTTGGCATATTAATGATGTAAAATCAAGAAAGATATCTTATATGGGGGAACGAAGCCATGAGTATCAAGATAAACGCGGATCTCATGAAGACCGTAAACTATTCGCTTATCCTTAACGGACAGAAGATTATAAGATCCCTGGTCCTGGAAAACGACGGGGAAGACATATCGGGAGCAGTTCTTAAGATCACCTCCTCCCCGGAACTTTTCGCTCCCAGGAGCATCCCCCTGGACATGATCCCCGGAGCAAAGAGCTTCGAGGTGACGGGCGCGGATATCCTCATAGACGCAGAGAACCTGGTGAACCTCACGGAGAAGTTCTCCGCGGTCATAAGATTCGAACTTACAAAAGAAGGAGGCGATGGGGCGATCGCTTCCGCCGAGGAGCAGATGGCGGTCCTCCCCTTCGATCAGTGGGCGGGCACCTCCTGCGCAGTGGAATACCTTTCCGCCTTCATAACACCCAACCACCCCGCCATAAAAACGATAATAGACCGTGCATCGGCATATCTTGCCGAATGGACGGGCAACAGCGCCTTTGATGCCTACCAGACGGAGGATCCCGACAGGTGCGTCAAGCAGGCGGCCGCCATCTTCGCGGCGATACAGGAACAGAACATCGTCTACGTAACGGTCCCTCCCACCTTCGACGAGGGACAGCGCGTCAGGCTCGTCGACATGGTCCTGGACCAGAAGCAGGGCAACTGTCTTGATATGTCCCTTCTCTACGCCGCCTGCCTGGAGGCGGTGGGATTAAATCCCATCCTGGTCCTTCTCGAAGACCACGTGTTCACGGGTCTTTGGCTGGAGGATCTGAAGCTCTCCGAGCCCGTCACCGACGATGCTTCCGTTGTAAGCAAAAGGATACTTCCCGGCGTAAACGAGATGGCCATCGTTGAATGCACCATGATGTGCTCCGGCGAAGCGAGGAACGAATTCGACACCGCCAAGGGCGCCGCCGAGACACAGCTTTCCACCAAGAAGGTCACCCAGATAGTGGACGTGAAGAGATGCCGTTTAAGCAACATCTCCCCCCTGCCCCTGAGGATCATGACGGACTCCGGCTATAAGATCCAAAGGGATGACGTGGACGCCAATAAGATAACATCCGCCCCCTCCGACATCGGCCAAAAGCTCTCTGTCTCAACGGACAACATATACGGTGCGGAATATACGAGGAAGGTGGGCTGGGAGAGAAAGCTCCTGGATCTGGGACTTCGTAACAGCCTCATCAACTTAAGGCTCACCAAGTCCTTCGTACCCTTCCTTGTTCCTTCGATCGAGGAACTTGAGAATTTCCTGGCAGACGGGCAGGACTTCACCGTTTATCCTAAGCCTGCAGAATTCAAGGTGGCGGCAGAAGATATCTCCTTTGAGACAATAAACTCGGTAAGTGATATTAAGGAACTCCTGGAAAGTGAACTCCATAATAAGAGACTGAGATCGGCGGTCACCGAGGCCGAACTCAACCAGAAACTCAAGGATCTCTATCGTTCGGCGAAGGTCTCCATAGAGGAGAACGGTGCCAACACCCTTTATATCGCCCTGGGCTTCCTGAAATGGTATGAGAGCGATGCAAGTCAGAGGGCAAGATATGCTCCCCTGATCCTTATACCCGTGGAGATCGTTCGCAAGTCCATATCCGAGGGATATAAGATCCGCCTCCGCGACGACGATGCCCAGATGAACATAACCATCCTGGAGAAGCTCAAGCAGGACTTCGGCATAGTGATCGAAGATCTTTACGGCGATCTTCCCGTTGATGATCACGGTATTAACATCGGCGGTATCATAAAGACCATCTCAGACAGCATCATGGGACAGAAGAGATGGGAGATATATCGCGTGGGCTGTCTCGGCATCTTCTCCTTCTCCCAGTTCGTCATGTGGAACGACATGAGGAACAGGTCCGAGGAACTGGAGAAGAACGATAT
>DNAE01000109.1:0-437 GCA_003543635.1 Clostridiales bacterium
GGGGAGAAGAACCTTATTGACATCGTGAGGAGCAATACGGGGAACCGCAACATGGAGCTGGTCCACAGGATCGACATGAATACCGGCGGCCTCGTTATGCTCGCCAAGGACAAGAGGGCCCTGGAGGATGCCATCGCCCTGTTCAAGAATGACCTTCTCATCAAGAGGTACCGCTGCATCGTAACGGGAAGACCCGAGGAGGGGGAGACCGTTATCTGCGAGGACGACGCCATAATGAGGGAGGTCTCCGCCTTCCTGGAGAAGACCCGGGACGGCAAGGTGTATATCCATGATGTGCAAAGGGAAGGTGATCTTCCCGTTACCACGAGATACCGCATCCTGGAGGAGTTCAAAGGAGCGGGACTGACGGAGATCGAGTGTGAGCTCGTCACCGGAAGGACCCACCAGATAAGGGCCCAGTTTGCCCATCTGGGGTA
>DNAE01000109.1:557-3106 GCA_003543635.1 Clostridiales bacterium
CGGGAGGGCAGGAAGATCCGTTATCAGCAGCTCTTCGCCACCACCCTCCTCATGAGGAATATCCCCTCGGATAACATGCACCACGTGCTTTCCGGGAGAAGATTTGAGATAATACCCAGATATGAAGCAGATATTGAAGAATTAAGGAAGATGAGAAATGGCAGATAACAGACCCATCGGTGTTTTTGATTCCGGTATCGGAGGACTGACCGTCCTCCGGGAGATAATAGCCCGTTTGCCCGGGGAGAGCTTCGTCTACTTCGGTGACGACGGAAGGTCCCCCTACGGCAACAAGTCCCACGACACCATCATCAGGTACTCCCTGCAGGACATGATGTTCCTGGAGGAGCAGGACGTTAAGATGATCGTCATCGCCTGTAACACCGCCAGCACCCACGCCTACGATGTATTGAAGAAGTATTCCAAGGTGCCCGTGGTGGAGGTGGTATACCCGGGAGCCCTGGCTGCCTGTGAAGCCACAAGGAACGGCAGGATCGGCATAATCGCCACGGACGCCACGGTGTCCTCCGGCCTTTACGAGACCGCAGTAAGGCAGGCGGGGGAGAACATCCCGGACCTTAAGATAATCCAGAAGGCGTGTCCCCTTTTCGTTTCTCTGGCTGAGGAGGGCTGGTGGAACGACGACATCGCCCACCTGACGGCGGAGCGTTACCTTGCCCCGGTAAAGGAGTTCGGTGTGGATACCCTGGTCCTTGCCTGCACCCACTATCCTCTCCTTAAGGACACCATAAGCGATGTCATGGGGAAGGACGTTAAGCTCATCAACTCCGGCATAAGCGTAGCCTCCGTGGTGGAGAAGAAGCTTGCCGCCGATAATATGCTCGCCGAAGGAGGATCGCCCTTTACGGCATTCTTCACCAGCGACGACCCCGAGAAGTTCGAGAAGGTGGCTTCCCCCTTCCTGGGCAGGGGACTCCCACGGGGGACACGGAAATTTACCGTGGACAAGTACGACGTATCGGAGTACCTCAAGTGAAAAGGAACGTGGAGATAAGGACGGGGGCCTACGAGGAGCCCTACAGGACCATGGCCATCTGGAACGACGGGGAGGATATCCTTTCCATAACCTGGAAGCAGCGTCATGAGGGGGAGAACTCCGACACCCGCTACGAGATGAAGATGGATAAGAAGACCGGGATCTGCGCTCTTAAGCGCACGGGAGCCATAAAGAGCACCATGCTCTTTGATACGGCAAGGGAGACCACGGGGATCTTTGACACCCCCTACGGCCGCATGGAGATGCGCATCAGGACCGAATTCATAAACCTTCCGTCGGTCTTATCCCCCCGGTTTGAGATCTCCTACGAGCTCCCGGATAACTCGGGAATGAACAGAAACAGATTTGCCGTTTGTATAGTGTAGGAGTATAAAATATGTAAAAAAGTTCGGGAGCTAAAAAAAAGGGCAAAAAAGCTATTGCAAAACTCGAACTGCTAATGTAAAATCTTTAAGCGTTATGCGAAAAAAGGCTTAATTCCTACAGTAAATGGAGGTGAAGATAGATGGCACATCCTAAGAGAAAGTGGTCGAAGGCAAGGACTTCCCGTCACAGAAGCGCATGGAAGCTTGCGACACCCGGATTTGTTGAGTGCCCGCAGTGTCATTCCAAGATGCTTCGCCGCAAGGTCTGCAAGAACTGCGGTTACTTGGACGGCAGAGAGGTTATAGCGATCGGCGAAGAAGCTTGATCGTCAAGGGCTTAAAAAGATTAAACAAGGCGGTGTCTTACTAAGAATACCGCCTTTTGTTTTGCCTTGAGGAGAGATAAGATGAGCAAACCCATAGTAGCGATAGTAGGGCGCCCCAACGTGGGCAAATCCTCCCTGTTCAATACCCTGTACGGTGAGAGGATCTCCATAGTCCACGATACTCCGGGCGTTACCCGCGACCGTATTTACGCCTCCGCCAAGTGGAGGGAGCGCGAGTTCACCATGATCGATACGGGCGGTATCGAGCCCGACAGTTCCGACGTCATATTGCAGGGAATGAGGCTCCAGGCGGAGATCGCCATGGAGACGGCGGACGTTATCCTCTTCATGTGCGACCTGAAGGCGGGTCTTACGGCTGCGGACCAGGAGATCGCCATTATGCTCCGCAAGTCCAAGAAGCCCGTTGTCGTCTGCGTCAACAAGGTTGACTACGTGGGCGAGCCCCCCGCCGAGATGTATGAATTCTATAACCTGGGATTAGGGGAGGTCATCCCCATCTCCGCCGCCCACAGACTGGGTATCGGAGAGCTCCTGGATGCGATCTTCGAGCATTTCCCCGCTCCGGACGAGGACGAGGGGGAGGACGGAAGGATCAGGGTGGCCCTGATCGGAAGGCCCAACGCCGGCAAGAGTTCCCTTACCAACAGGATGACCGGGGATAACAGGAGCATCGTTTCCGATATCGCCGGCACCACCAGGGATGCCATCGACTCCGAGGTGGAGAATAAGTACGGCAAGTTCACCATCGTGGACACCGCCGGCATGAGGAAGAAGAGCAGGATAGAGGACGTCATCGAGAAGTATTCCATGGTAAGGGCA
>DNAE01000212.1 GCA_003543635.1 Clostridiales bacterium
CATTCTTACTGTTTGCCCTCATACTCGAGAAATCGATCCAGAACGTTCTGATATTCCCCACCGAGATGGGACTATCCGGTAATCCGCTGAGCATCGCACTGGCCTCGCGCCCCGTACTCCTTGCACTGGCAACGGGACTTTTCCCGGGAATATTCGAAGAGACCGGAAGACTTGTCGCCTTCAAGACGCTGCTTCGTAAACGCACCAACAGGGAGACTTCCATCTCCTACGGCATCGGACACGGCGGCATTGAAGTGATATTCGTCCTGGGACTCACGTACTTCCAGTTCCTGAGCTACGCCATGATGCTCAATAACGGCACCTTCGGCACGGTGGTGGCTCAAGTGGCGGAAAAGGCGCCGGAGAAGCTTTCTCAGGTACAGTCGGTCATTGATTCTTTAACGGGATTCACCTTTACCTCTCTGCTGGCAGCAGCGGTCGAGAGGGTATTCGCGGTATTGTTCCACATCGGCGCATCGATCCTCGTATTCTACGCCTGCAAGGACAAAAAGAAGTTTTGGCTCTATCCCCTTGCCATCCTGCTCCACACGGCAATGGATTTCATCGCCGCCCTGGCGGTATTTAATGTCGTCGATCTGTCCGGCCCCGCCCTTACGGGATCTGTCGCGGTATTCAGCACCGTGGTCTTCGCGAGCTCTTACTTTCTGCTCTACAGGAAAGACACCGCGATTAATAATTGACACTTCTTTTTCGGATTCAATATAATATACCTATATTTATCCGGGGAGGTATCCGCATGGCTTGTTTTTTGGTTTCCGCCACAGAGGCAGTCGTTGTTAAGGCAGCAGAAAAGGCTATTGGAAAGAAGGAGAGTTCAGAAGAGGGAAAGATCTCCCTTACGAGAAAGCTCCACTGGCTTTCCAACATGCTCTTCGGAGGTTCCGCCCTCCTTGCATTCGAGCACGTATGGCACGGCGAAGTGACACCCTGGTTCCCCTTCCTTACAGCCATGTCCACCCCCGTCGACATGTGGGATATGATCCGCGAGATGGCTACGGTCGGCGTCTCCATGGCACTTCTTATCACGGCAGTCTGGGCAGGCATGTGTGTTGTCTGCGACGCCATAATGAAGCGCTCCGTTTCCGTCGCGGCGGAAGAGAACTGAGGTATTATCCATGTGTCTTCTCATCACGGTCTTTGCAGCGGTGATCACCACCGTTATCTGGTATAACAGGAAAAACGATGACATGAGGCTCGGCATCCTGCTCTTCATGTTCTGGGGAGCTTCCATAATGTGGTTCGTGGATGCGATCTTCGAATATATCGAATTGAAGGATGCTTTCTTCACCCCTTCCCTTGAGGAAATGGCGAACGATTCGTTCCTGGGAGCATCCGTCATCGCCTTCGCTTTGGTGGTCTGGGTGGTAAGGCTTCTGATCCTCGATCCGAAGGGCTCCGTGAAGGCCGCTCTACAGAAGAATAAATGATCCTAAGACCGCCGGCAACGGCGGTTTTTTACTTGACTTTTAAAACTTCAAGAGGGTATAAATAGAGGTATCGAAAAGGCAGGGAGGTGATATGTATGGACAGTAATGATCATTACCGAAGTACATATATCCGCGGCCTTTCATCGATTCTTATTATCTGATCGTCTTTTGACGGCTTATTTCCTTTGGTGCATCGCCGCGGGTGATGCTTTTTTATTTCCAAAAAGGAGGTAAGTCAATATGGAACCCCATTTCATTGAAGAGCTCCTCTCGATCATCAGGAGCGATCTTCCCGCAGAGGAGATCAAAGAGAGGCTCTCGGATTATCACGAGAACGACATAGCAGGTGCCTTCGAGCAGCTGGAGCCGGAGGAAAGAAAAAAGATCTACAGGATCCTGGGTCCCGAGAAGGTATCTGAGATCTTCACATACCTGGAGGACGTGGATAAGTATATCGGCGAGCTGGACATCGAGAACGCCGCCAAGGTCATATCCCACATGGACTCCGACGATGCCGTCGACGTTCTCGAGGAGATCGACGAGGAAACATCCGAGACGATCGTCAACATGCTGGAGGGCGACTCCGGAAGAGATGTACGCTTGATCATGTCTTATGATGACGATGAGATCGGCAGTATGATGACTACCAATCTCATCGTTATCAAGAAGGGTATATCCGTCCGGGAGGCCATGAGGGCCCTGGTGGAACAGGCGGGACAGAACGACAACATCTATACCATCTACGTTACCGATGAGGACGACCGCTACTACGGAGCCATAGATCTCAAGGATCTTATCGTGGCGCGGCAGGGCACGGACCTGGAGGACCTCATCCTCACCTCCTATCCCTACGTGGAGGAGCACGAGAAGATCAGCGAATGCTTCGACGACCTGAGGGAATACGCCGAGGATTCCATCCCGGTGCTCTCCTCCGACAAAAAGATCGTCGGGATAATCACATCCCAGGACATCGTTGAGGCCGTGGATGACGAGATGGGCGATGACTACGCAAAGCTCGCCGGTCTCACCGCAGAGGAGGATCTTAACGAGAAGACGAACGAGAGCATGAGGAAGAGACTTCCCTGGCTCATCACCCTGCTGATGCTGGGCATAGGAGTATCCTCAGTGGTCGGTGTATTCGAGAAGGTGGTCGCCGCGATCCCCATCGTCATCTGCTTCCAGTCCCTGATACTCGATATGGCGGGAAATGCGGGGACCCAGTCCCTTGCCGTAACCATCAGGGTGCTAATGGACGAGAACCTCACCGCAAAGCAGAAGTTCGGCCTGGCCTTCAAGGAGATGAAGGTGGGGCTTTGTAACGGCCTTTGCCTGGGCCTTGCCACCTTCGTGATGATCGCCGCATATCTCCTTACCATGAAGCACGGGGACCTTTCCCATTCCCTTCTCATAGCGGCCTGCGTCGGCGGCGCCCTCATCCTGTCCATGGTGATATCGAGCCTTCTCGGCACCCTGATCCCCATGTTCTTCCATAAGATAAAGATCGATCCCGCAGTTGCTTCGGG
>DNAE01000130.1 GCA_003543635.1 Clostridiales bacterium
GATATCAAGGCAATGACCCAGATGGTCAAGGAATACCACAACGGCTGCGAAGTGGTCTACGGCGTAAGATCCAAGAGAGATACGGACACCTTTATGAAGCGCTTCACGGCGGAGTCCTTCTATAAGCTTTTGAGTTCCATGGGTGCAGAGGTGGTCTTCAATCACGCCGACTACCGTCTTGTATCTTCAAAGGTCCTTGATGAATTCGCAAATTTCAAGGAAGTGAATATCTTCCTGCGCGGCATGATCCCCCTGGTGGGATTCAAGAGTACATCCGTCTACTATGAGCGTCACGAGAGGATCGCCGGTGAGAGCCACTATCCCCTTTCAAAGATGCTCTCCCTGGCCTTCGACGGAATCACGAGCCTTTCCATAAAGCCCATCAGGATAATCACCGGCATGGGTATCGCCGTCGCCTTCTTAAGCTTCATCATGATCGTTTATACGTTCATCAGGTATTTCACGGGAGCAACCATAGAGGGCTGGGCATCCACCAGCTCCATCATCTGCTTCCTGTCAGGCATCCAGCTGATCAGCCTCGGTGTCATCGGTGAATACATCGGAAAGATCTACATGGAGACGAAGGCACGTCCCAGGTTCATAATAAGCGAGAGAACGGATCTTATCCGAGACCTATCCCACCCGACAGATACATAAGTAAGGCGAGGATCCAGAAACTCATAACCACCATCACCAGGATTATCCAGACAACACGGGAGAACTTAAAGACCTTCTTCCCTATTATCTTGGCGTCTTCCTTTGCGACTTCACTTTTGGTCATGCTGCGTCTGTTGCCGGTGCCGGGACGATACATATAATATCCGCACTTGCTGCAGATCGTTCTGTTACCGTTTTCAGTGTTGCATCTGGGACATATCATAGGGCTATATTATTGTTTTCCCAGGAAAAAATCAAGTTTGGCGGCCGCCTGCTCCTCGCAGGAACTCATATACATAATGGGATCCTTCACACAGCCGTGACGTTCGAATCTTCCGCCATCGAAGACTCTCTTGCTTACGGCCCCCGCCCCCACCGAGAGGACATTCCTCCTGTCACTCATCATGGCCACATTATAAAGGCACTGCTCGCCCTCCTTGGAAAAACCCGTATTCTCAAGGCCGTGACCCGTGTCCTTCTGGCGGTAGAGATAATAGGGAGAGTATGAGTTATCGCCCAAGATCCGGTAAGCCTCCTTTACCGCCCGGTCGATACAGTTATCCTCAGAATCTCCCAGCACATCTTCCCTTTTCATCTCGGCACGTCTCTTCTTATAGAGGGTATGGATCGTTATGTTCTCCGGGGAAAGTCCCAGGACTTTATCCAGGGAATCGAGAAACTGCTCCGCTCCCTCACCGGGCAGCCCTGCGATGAGGTCGGTGTTGACCACCTCGATGCCGCTTTTCCTCACGATCTTATACGCCTTGTATACATCCTCCACGGAGTGGGCCCTTCCGAGCCTTTTAAGGGTATCGTCGTTCATGGTCTGGGGATTGATGCATACACGTCGCACCCCCGTATCCGCCATGGCATCCGCCTTGTATTCGGTGATCGTATCGGGGCGCCCCGCCTCCACGGTGAACTCCGCCACTTCCTTCATATCCACACGGGATGCCAGGAACTCCAAAAGCCTTGCGAAGGTCCTGTCGTCGAAAACAGTTGGGGTCCCCCCTCCGATATAGATGGTGGAGGGCGTTTTTGAAAGCAGCGGCGCCAGGAGCGAGAACTCCTTTTCGAGGGCCTTCTCGTAATCGGGAAGAAGGCCCAGGTGCTTCCCGGCATCAGAGGAGATGAAGGAACAGTATCTGCACCTGGTGGGACAAAAGGGTATCCCGATATAGATGTTGAGACGATCTTCGGGAAGGCTTTCCAGGACCTTATCCTCTGCAATTGCCGTGCGGCAGGCAAGGTCCGCCTTATCCTCCCTGACAAGGTACGAAGAAGACATGGAAGAAGGGCTGAAGGACTCCTCCCTGGCGACCACCGTGGGTCTTATGCCCGTAAGGCATCCCCAGGGAAAGCTTCTGCCCGTAAGATCAGACAAAAGTATATAAAGGGACCTTTTAACCTCACGCTTTACGGGGATGGGGCAAAGATCTGACGCGGTCCCGGGATGGCCCTTTACGAAGGTCTTGACACACCCGTCTTTAACGGAACTTATTATCTCCATATCGGGAGCATCCTCGCAGATGAGCATGCCTTTTTCCCGGTCCTCTTTGCAGGGGCCGTAGAAGAGCCTTACCACATCCGAAAGGCCGTAGTAGTTATCGTGACCTTCAAGGATTATCTTCATTATCGGTTACTTGTATCCTCTCGCAGAAGTAATCAACGTAGAAGTTAGAGGGAACGACGTAGGTGTCGGTGCCGCCCTCCTGGCCGTTCGCCTCCAGGAATGCGTTATTGGCATCCTCGGAAAACTCTGCGATCAGATCGGCGATCACACCCGTCTCATAGATGTGGTAATTATCATTGAATGCAATCATATCTCGGCGTACCATCTCAAAGGCGGGATATGAGGTGTATTCGGGCAATTCCCGCCCCTCGTGCTCGGCATAATCCCTTACCGTACCGTAAAGATTGATGAATATATAGTAATATCCCGCGTAACGGAAATCGGCACGGTCAGATAAGATACAGGAAATAACGGCGATGGTGTTCGCATCCGATTCCCTGGCATATCCCTTTGCATGGGCGATCTCATGGCAGAGTGTCACCGGGAAATGCAGGACATCGATGTAGTCGGTCTTGATATTGGTCTCACCGAGCAATGGATCGTAGGCACCGGCAATATGGGTATATCCCCAGATCCTCGAGAGTGCCACAGGCTTGGAGCGCACGTAGTTGACCGACATATCAAGATCATAGTAGTAGGATACGGAATTAATAAGCAGATTGGCATCGTCAACACAATCCGGGAAGGATGACTGCATATGAGCAACACCCAGATAATCCTCGCCCAGTTCGTACCTTGCCGCGATCATACCCTGATACGCCCAAGTAAGCGTATCTTCGTAGTCTTCATAGGTGTGATCCATTGTCTCCGTAACCATCCTTCCGGCTGCAGGAGTCCTCAAGTAGTTTAAGCCGTGCATGAGCTGAAAGATCCTGACTCCGGTATCCGCCAGGATCAAAAGCACTGCCACGACCTTGATCAGCGATGTGAAAAACGGTCTCCATCCCTTCCTTCTGACGGTCTTGATGCCGGAAACTATTCCGAAGACAAGGAGGATCAAAAGGAATATCGATCCCACCACTATTATGTTTTCCGTAAGGGATACATAAAACAGGTTGCTCAGGGAATCAAGGGGAAAGGCTATGACGGGAAAGATCCTGGAACTGTAGAAGTCCGCCGCAGCCCTGCTTAATACCATTCGCGGTAACATAAGGAGCAACAGTATATGAATAACCGGCAGTATCAGCAGTGCCGTCTTAAAGAGCAGCCCCTTTACGGAATGCCTGTTATCCTTATACTCCTTCTTCATCAAATCTTCCCTGCCGCGAGGAATATGATATAGAGTATGCCGTATATGACGGGCTGATGAACAAGATAGATGAAAAGAGAGTGTCTGCCCAGAAACTCAAAGGGCGATGATATCTTCCTTACCGCATTGGGAGCATCGGGGAAAAGCGACTTTTTCTCCGCGTAACAAGATCTTCCCAGAGCGGATCCCGTGAGGAATACTCCCATCCATGGGATGATATTCATATAATCCGCAACGGGCCAGGCGTCATCGATCCTGAATCCTATGGGGAAGAAAAGCATGTTGGAGGTCGAGTAATCGTAAAGATGTATCTCGTTATTGAGCACAATGATATAGATGCCGATAAGACCTATGATAAACGTGCCGGCGTTACGCGAGATCCCGCTCTTTGTGCAGAGAAAATCCAGCAGCGCGTAGACAAGGGTCGACAGTGCCAGAAGGTGAAGCACGTTAAACAGTATGAGACAGTAGATACCCAAAACATACGTCACGATAAGCGTCGTCACCGTAAAGAGCAATGCAAAGGACATCAAGGTAAGGCCCCGCTTAACATTGCTCCTCGAGAAGGAACAGCAAACTCCCGATACCCCCACAAACAAGACCAGGATAACGGGATGGACAAATGCCCAGAACCAGTCGGAGACAAGATACGAGAACGTGCTGATGCCGAACTCGTATCTGACATCGTAGGAAAAGTGCATGAACACCATCATACAAATGGCGATTCCCCTCAGAAGGTCGAGCTCAAAGGCGCGGTCGCTTCTCCTTTTTCCGAATCCCAGGAATGAAAGAATATAGGACATCTTATCCCTCACAAAGGCAGGCGCCTATGGCCGTAGCATATACGGCATCATCGGGTATCATGAAGTTAACGTCATAAAGCATGGGGAACTGGATAAGCGCATCCTTGCACTGCCGACGCATGGAAGTGAGCTGTCCCGTGAAAACGATATCCCTGATCCCCGAGATACGTGCGGATAGAACAGCCATGGTTCCGATGGACTGATATACAAGATTAAATATTCCGGCGATCTTATCCTCCCTTGTGAGATCATCGGCATTCTTACCGAAGTTGGACGCCGTAACATCCATGGGAAGTCCCGGTATCTCAGACTTACTGATATCTCCTATCATAAGATCGACCCTGCTGATATCTCCGCCGGTGGAAATATCAGCAAGCTTCTCGGCGTCATCAATGCCTATAACAGAATTAGAAAGACCGACAATGGTCCCGCCGCCGACTCCCGATCCGATTATGTGCTTAACACCTTCGGAAGAGGCATCGAGATATGCGGTACCGGTTCCCATGCTGACAACGATGGCATGGTCAAGACCCGAGAGATAGAGGCCCCCGAGGCCCGTAGCCTTAAACTCAGATATCTTAACTGTCTTGATCCCCAACATGGGGGCAGCCGAAGAGGGGGCTCCCACTCCCGTTATATTTATACTTGAGATATCGGAGATATCGATCTTGCAATCATTTATAAGTTTCCCCAGCGCACCGAAGGCCGATGTAACCGGGTCATTTGATTTAACTATCGTTTTATATACTATCTCGTCGTTTGTCATGCCGACTATCTTAGTTGTACTTCCGCCGACATCAAGTCCGATCTTAATTGGCATTTCCATATCCTCCGGGATTGCTTCCGTTAATTGTAGCACATAATCCCTATTGCGTAAAAAAAGACCCGATCAACGATCGGGTCCTCTTATAATCAATTGGATTACAATGCCTCGTATACGAACAATGCATTACATACATCGGTTCCGGGAGCGAATGGTCCTGAGGGATTCGTTGTCGAATACTTATAACTCGTACGCACCCTTACGACACTGAAAGCAGAAGCATCAAGATTCTCAGCCATCATAGGAGGGATCCATACTGAACTCTCATACTCAAGGATCTTTCTTTTGGGATCAGAATCAGGATACTTATAACGGTCAATAAGAATTACGCAATAGTGGATCATGTAACCCTGACCATCTGCAAGCTCATCGCCTGCGATATGGAAATCCATGAAAACCTGCCACTTGGGACAACCGCCGTTGACAGTATTCATCGAATTGATCGAAGAGAAATTATAGATGTCTACACCGTTATCCTCAAAGAGGCAGGAATTAGAAGGATCCGATTCCATATAGGGTGATACCTCATAGGTATGAAAATCACCGATAGCAGAATTCTGAATATCGTAGATCAATGCATTCTCAAAAGCCTTACCGTAGAGCTGTGCATAGTCTGCAGCATCATTCATGTTGTAAACTCTCTGGAAGGAATCCTTAACGGAAACGATCAAAGGTACAAACAGAACGCCGATGATAACGATGATCGCTATCGAGAGCATCATCTCTATAAGGGTAAAACCTTTTTTGTTTTCCTTATTCAATCTTTTCATAAACATCCTCCGTATTCGGATCACTCACCGGCATAAAGCGGGCTTACTTCACATTCGGTATTGGTGCAATACCAACCGGTTACACCGTAGCTCTTACCATATCTGAGAGAATTACCGCAAGTAGAACAAACATGTGCATTACTGGGGACGTAGAAGAAGGAAGTCCTTCTTGAAACATTGGATGTCTCATCATATGAATTACCTGCACCTGCTCTGCTTACTACATTGATATGGGGATCAGTATTCTGGATCCTCCACTGTACGACTCTGACAGTACCGGAAGCACCGCCACCTGCACCGATCGCACTGTAGTTGATAGTAGTTGTAGCAGCACCGCTTGCAAGAAGAGCATTATCTCTGGTGGGATTAGCTGCAATGGATGAATTCTTTGCCACGTTCATGAGAGCTTCATCGTAGTTCTTGGAACCGAGTCTTGCATAAACGGAGTTGTTAGAAGAATAGTTCATCGTTGCAAGGAAACCGGTCATAATCATCGTAGAGACTATGGTAAGAAGTGCAACGGAAAGCATTACTTCCAAGAGTGTGAAACCCTTTTTGCTGTTTGTCTTATTAACAGATCTCATTTCTATCTCCCCTCTGATCAGAATTTATATCTGGCTACCTTAGCTTCACTGGCAACGATCTTGCCCTGCATCTCGATAACGGAAGCATCAACACTTCCCTCTTTCGCTCTGGCAGTACCATAGATCCTGGAAATGTTGAGTGATATAACACCTGCAAGGATAACGATGATCGCAACAACGATGATCACCTCAACCAGTGTAAAACCTCTCTTGTTCTTGTAAAGCTTATGCATAACACACCTCTATTAATCCATTTATACTTATGCTTATACATCTCTATTATACAACGAATCGTGGCAATTTCAACATTCAATTCACATTTTGTTAAAATTTCTGTCAAAATACAAAGGCGGGAGCATTGCTCCCGCCTTCATTCAGTTTCTTGTAATTCTACTATTAGGAATTAGCGTCGATCTCGTCAACAACACTCTTGATGGAAGAGTTGTGGGACTCGATGGAAGAAGCTGCGTTCTTTGCTCTGTTGAGGTATGTACCGATGGACATAACGAGAACAGCTGCAAGGATAACGATGATGGCGATAACGAGAACCATCTCAATGAGTGTGAAACCCTTCTTTGTCTTCTGAATCTTCTTCATTGTGTTTTCCTCCTTATTGGATTTATTGAGTTTGTAACCTTAGTATAACATCTATTCTTCGAATTGCAATACCTTTTTTCATATTTTCGTCACATTTTTTTCGTAATCGTGTACTAAATATGAATAACTGCGATCCTTAGTTGGCTACTGCCTCCGTCTCAGTGGTTCCCTCACCGTCTGCCGGAGTCTCACCGTTCTCACCATCGGCGCCGCCGCCGGCTGTGGGAAGTGAGTCTGCATCAAGCTCAAGAACTGCAGGAAGTCCGTTCTGCTCAACAAGCTCGGAGAAGATAGCTGCAGAGTAATATGTAGCAAACGGTCTCTCTGTTGTGCCGGCGTCCTCATCAGCCATCAAGACATTCAACCAGAGGCTGTTAGCATCGTCAACAATGAAAGGATATCCGATGAATCCGCCATCTGTAGCCACACCCGTATCACCGGTCCAGTGTGTATAAGGAGCAGATGTGTCAGGCTCGGATACACGGTCGATGAAGCTTGCGGAGAAGAAGTCGATGTCAGCTTCCATGTAAAGGAAACCACCCATGGACTCAGTTGAGATCCTGCTGATCTTAACGCTATCGGGTGCGATGGCTTCGATCTGTCTCAGGGACTCCACAAACTGCTCATAACCTGTGATTGCCTGTGTACCCTTCCAGAACATGCTCTCAATGTTCTCCTGGAAGATATCCTCGTCAACGACACCGTTATCGATGGAGGAGTTTGTAAGGTTGTACTGAGGAACGTTAAATCCGTCAGTCGTGGAGTACTTAACTGTGATCCTCTTGATCAGGAGAGTATCCTGAGCAACTGTACCGTCAGGCATCTGTACCTTATCTGCCTCGATGTCATCGGAAGATACGGCTACAAGGAAAGGACATCCGTTATCTTCGAAGACCTTGAGTACATACTGCTCGATGGACTCAGTCTTGATGTTGGGAATAAACTTTGACTCTTCAGCGGAGATATTAGCCTCAACGTTTGCGATCTCCGTTCTCGTTGCAGCATTCTCATCCTTAAGGTCGTTGTAGTACTGAAGCTGCTGCTCCAGCTGTGCTTTCTGGTCATTGAGCTCCACATTCTTACTCTCGGAACCGCGGATACCGAACATATACAGAAGCAACAGGCCGATCAAAACGACAACTACGATAATACCGTATTTTTCTCTAGTACCTAAATTCATTTTTCTTCACCTCCCTCTTCTGTCTCCTCAGCTACCTGAGATACCTCATAGTAGAGGGCAATCGAGGAATCGCCCATTGCCGTACCTGTTACGCTGTCATTAGCGATGATGGCGTTGAGGGTATCATCGGAAACGGGTACCTTATCGATTTCAACAGAGCCGAGAGTATATACAACACCGTTATACTCGACAGAACCGATCTCAGAGATCTCGAAGGAAGATCCGATCGCATACTCGCTGGTATCGATACCGCCGATAGCGATGATCTGACCGTCGATATTTACATACTTAGCAACGGAGATATATGCATCGGACTTGATGTTACCGATGATCTCGAACGAATAGTATGCATCAAGAGGATTTGTTGTCATCTCTTCAGTGCTGCCGGATGCAACATCATCAAGGTTAACATGCTCGATCCTGATATTAAGAGGATTGTAGAACACGTCAGAATCCTGGAGGATGTTGACCATGTTAAGTGCTCCGTAGTATGTGAACGAATAACCGTAGATATCGAACTCAGAACCTGTAAGTTCATAGTCTGATACATAAGAGTCATTGGGGATGCTCGTACCAAGGAGATCGATGAGTGCAGTGTCTGCAGGAGACATCATGTCAACCATCTTTCTCATCTCAGTAAGTGCGTAGTAGTACTGATTTCTCTCGTTGATCTCATTCTGAAGGTTCTGAGATTCAACTTCAAGGTCAGCATATTCAGGCTTGGCAAGCTCCGTCTGAAGATTCTTGATCTCACTTCTGACGCCCATATTGGAGAATACCCAGTAGAGCCACCAGATAACGAATATTCCGACGAATACCAAACAAACTAATATTACCATGAGAAGGATCTGAGCTGTTTTACGTGCAGATTCGGTGAATGCTGCAAAGAAGTTCATATCCTTCTTGACAATATCCTTTCCGGAACCGATAAGTGCCATATATTTAATCCCTCCTTATTATTCTTCTCGGATCAAAGCGCCGCAGCAGTTGATGAACTGAGGAAGCATGAAATCCTTAGGACCGGAAACGGTGCTGATCGTGTTAAGGACTTCAACCTGTGTACCCAACTGACGAGACAACTCTTTGTCGATCTTCTTGTAGCCTGCACCGGATCCGTAAAGGAAACATGTGCTGATGCTGTCGATATGGAACTTGGAGATTGCGAACTGAGCCGTACGGGAAACCGCATCTGTAAGGCTCTTGAAGTAAGCGTTGACGGCACTCTGCAGTGAGGGTGTCTCAGCGACCGTCTCGTGCCAAACATCGATATCCTCTACGGGAACGGCGATCTCGGAATCACTCTTTGTGATGTTAAGTCTTCTTGCGAGGGAGGACTGATTGTCTCCGCCGCCCTGAAGCTTACGAAGGGACTCTGCAACCTGACGGATATTTGCATGACCGAACTGAAGTCTTCTCGTGAGCTTGGGGAAGCCCTTGTCGAGGATCGTGACTGTCGTTGTCTTTCCGGAGAGCTCGATAAGAAGCAGTGTCGACTGGTTGATATTAACGTTACCGTTGATGATACCGCCGTTGAAAAGCTTTCTTACGGAGTTTGCGTTGCAGTCCATTGCAACGGGATTAAGATCCATGTTCTTAAGGAAGTCTCTGAACTCGGAGATCGTATCGTTGGGAACGGCCGTAGCTCTGATCAAGAGCTTGTCTGCATTTGTCTCTGCATCCTTTGTCTTGCCGTAAACGATGTAATCCACGTTCATGTCCTTGTTGGAACCCTGACCCATGATCTCGTACTTAACCATATCCTTTAACTGGTCAGCCTTAACCTTGGGAAGTTCGAGGTCCCTCGTGTGCATGAAAGAACCGTCTGTCGTGATAATGCAGTTCTTATTTCTTATATCAAGTCTTGCCATAGCATGCTTTAATGCCATGACTACACCGAAGTTGTCGGTGATCTGTCCATCTGTGATCGCATCGGACTCAAGGGGAACTATACCGGCCTTCTCAAGCATTACTACCTGAGTCTTACGATTGTAGTAACCGACAGCGATCTTCAGATCAGAACTGGTCATATCGATTACCAGGCTCTGACTTGCATTTCCAAAACTAATTGCCATTTTATTGTGCTCCTTTCAACTGAATGTCTTTATTCGATGAACTGTGCCATTCCGAAGATAGGCATTGCGATTGCGCCGACTACAGTACCGATAAGAATAGCCATGATGATGATCATTATAGGCTCGAGAGCCGATGTCATCTTCTGTGTAGCATTGTCTGCCTCATCCTCGAAGAAATCAGCGGCCTTCTCAAGGATAGTATCCAGAGTACCGGACTCTTCGCCGATGGCAGTCATTGCGTAGATCATGGGCGGGAATTCAGTTATGTTCTTGATTGACTTAGATAAGGTAACACCCTTTCTGATCTCGATCCTGGCATCTGCCAGTTTCTTCTCAAGTATTACGTTATCCAAGGAACTTCCTGTGATCTCAACAGCCTGAAGAACGGAGATACCGGACTTCAGAAGTGTGGAGACGGTTCTGCAGAACCTTGCTGAAGCATTCATCTTCGTAGCCTTTCCTACGATGGGGATACGAAGCATCATAAGGTCCCACTGAGCGTGACCCTTCTCGGAACGCTTCCATGCAGTGAACAGGAAGTAACCGCCGCCTACAACTGCAAGATAGATCCACCAGTAATGAACAAGTGAATTAGATACAGCCATAACGCCTTGTGTAAGCTTCGGGAGCTCACCACCCAGGTCATGGATAGTATCGGCGATACCGGGAACAAGGAACGTAAGGAGTCCGACCGTGATGGCGACCGTGAGGAAGAAAAGGATCTTAGGATAAACCATCGCTGCGGATACCTTGTTCTTCAACTTGGACTCTTTCTGGAAGTGCTCCGCCAGTCTGTTCATGATCTCATCAAGTCGACCGGATTCCTCACCGGCGGCGACCATACTGATCATGATCGTGGGAAGAGCTTCCTTCTGATCCCTAAAAGCGTCAGAAAGTGTACGTCCGGACTGGATAGCCTCGTAGATCTCACCTACGCACTTTCTGGCTCTCTTTGTATCAACCTGCTGATAGAGCATGTCAAGTGATCTTACAACAGTGATACCGGCTGACAACAGGGAAGCAAGCTGTCTGGAAATAAGAACGAGCTCCTTCGTGTTCAGCCTCTTGCTTCCAACCTCCATGTTTAAGAGACTGGTGCCTTTATCAAGTTCTATGGAAGCAATAAACTTTCCGTCGCCCTTAAGCTTTCTCGTTGCATCCTGCATACTTGCAGCATCGATAACGCCCGTAGACCTTTTTCCGGAAGCATCAAGAACTTGATACCTGAAATTTGGCATATAACAACCCTCCTACTTTATTTTCTATCTGAGTAAAAGATTATTGGAAATCCAAATCACCGAACAACGGGCTGTTTGCAGGTCCGCCGACGTTGTTGATGTATCTCTTGAGATCATCGGGGAAACGGCATCTCTGAACAGCCGTATCTCTGGAGATGATCTTACGCTTTACAAGCTCTGCAAGATAGAAATCCAAAGGACACATACCCGACTGAAGGCTTGTTGCGATGGCACTGTCGATCTGGTATGTCTTACCCTCACGGATGTTATTCCTGATAGCATCATTTGCGATCATGATCTCGAATGCAGCACATCTTCCTCCGGTGATCTTGGGGACGAGTGTCTGACAGATAACCGCAATGAGGATGGATCCGAGCTGAACTCTTACCTGATCCTGCTGATGGGGCGGGAATACGTCGATGATACGGTTGACCGTATCAGAAGCACTTGACGTATGGAGTGTGGACATAACAAGGTGTCCTGTCTCGGCTGCGGTAATGGCGGTACTGATAGTATCAAGGTCACGCATCTCACCGACGAGGATAACGTCAGGGTCTTCACGGAGAGCGGCACGGAGAGCGTTGGCGAAGGAAAGTGTATCCTCGTGAACTTCTCTCTGGTTGATCATTGCCTCACCATGCTCGTGAAGGTACTCGATGGGCTCCTCAAGAGTAAGGATGTGGCACTTCTTAACGGAATTGATGTGACCTACCATTGCGGCAAGGGTCGTGGACTTACCGGAACCCGTAGGACCGGTAACAAGGATAAGACCACGGGGTCTTAAAGCAAGCTCCTTGAAGAGAAGGGGCAGACCCAGTCTCTCACAAGTGGGGATCTCGTTGGTGATCGTTCTTGCTGCAAGAGCATAAGAACCTCTCTGCTTGTAGATGTTGCATCTGAAACGGCTATAGTCGGCAACAACGTAAGAGAAGTCGATCTCACCTCTCTCGGCGAGATACTGCTGTCTGGACTTATCGATCATAGACTTGCAAAGGAACTCCGTGTCCGTTGCTGTGAGTATCTGATTACTCAGGGGCATGAGCTCACCTGCGACTCTGATCATAGGAGGCAGACCAACCGTGATATGGGTATCAGAAGCACCTCTTCTGACAGCCTCGGCAAGTATGGCATCCATTGTCAAACTGAATTCTTCCACTTTATTTCCTCCTTTATGTTAACCATCAACAGAATATGCAACTCTGTTAAGTTCGTCTATTGTTGTGATTCCTTCGAGAACAAGTGCTGCGGCGGAATCAACGAGCATCTGGGTTCCTTCCTTGATGGCGAGCTGCTTCATCTCTTCTTCCGAAGCTCTTCTCTCAAGGAGGACCTTCATGCCCTTCGTGATTACAACGACTTCGTGGATAGCAATACGTCCCTTGTATCCGCTGCCGTTACAATCGGAACAACCTTCGCCCTTGTAGATCTTCTGACCGGGCTCAAGTTTCAGCTTCTCGATCTCGAATTCATCGGGATCGTAAGCCTTTCTGCATCCTGTGCAGATCCTTCTGACGAGACGCTGAGCAACAACTCCGACGAGAGCGGAAGAAACCATGTAGGGCTCAAGTCCCATATCGATAAGTCTGTTTATCGAGGAAACAGCATCGTTTGTATGGATAGTACTGAAAACAAGGTGTCCCGTGATGGCGGCTCTCATTGCGATCTCGGCCGTCTCACCGTCACGGATCTCACCGACGAGGATGATATCAGGGTCCTGACGGAGGATGGAACGAAGACCGCTGGCGAATGTCATTCCGGCCTTTGCGTTAACCTGGACCTGATTGAGTCCGGGGATCCTGATCTCGACAGGATCCTCTACGGTGATGATGTTTGTCTCGGGACTGTTCTTCTCTGCGAGAAGCGTATAGAGGGTAGTCGTCTTACCGGAACCTGTAGGACCGGAGATAAGGCAGATACCCTGGGGAACTTTGATGATCTTATTGATGAGCTCATTGTTGTGATCTGAAATACCGAGGTACTTTCTGTTGAGGTTTCCGTCGTTCTTTGCAAGGATACGGATAACCGTCTTCTCACCCCAGATAGTAGGAAGGATGGATACACGCATGTCGACGGGACTTCCGTTGATCTCCGTCTGGATACGACCGTCCTGAGGGATCCTCTTCTCGGC
>DNAE01000017.1:0-2384 GCA_003543635.1 Clostridiales bacterium
GAGAAGCAGAAGGCCAAGTTCATCTACGGCGTTCTTGAGAAGCCCTTCAGAAATTACTTCGAGAAGGCTCAGAAGCTCAAGTACGGCACGACCGGTGAAAACCTCATGATCCTGCTCGAGACAAGACTCGACAACGTAATGTTCAGAATGGGTTATGCAAGAACAAGAGATGAGGCTAAGCAGATCGTTTCCCACAGACATGTAAAGGTAAACGGCAAGATCGTTAACATCCCTTCCTTCAGGGTTAAGCCCGGCGACGAGATCGAGATCAAGGAGAGCGCAAGAGCTTCCCAGAGATACAAGGATATCTTTGAGAATACTGACGGCAGGATCGTTCCCGAGTGGCTTACGGCTAACCACGAGCAGTACACGGGTAAGATCAACTCCATTCCTACACCCGATCAGATCGATGTACCTGTAAACGCAGTTGCAATCGTCGAGTTGTACAACAAGTAATCTTTAAAGATCATTTGCGAAAAGCATTAACCTAATAGGAGGAAAAAATGAACGATATTTTAGAGCCGACCATTGAATGTAAAGAATTAAGCGATAATGGTTCATACGGTAAATATGTCATCTCCCCGCTCGAGCGCGGATATGGCACGACCCTCGGAAATTCCCTTCGTCGTGTTCTGCTTTCTTCTCTGACAGGAGCTGCGGTTACTGCGATCAAGATCGATGACACATACCATGAGTTCTCCATCGTCCCCGGCATCATCGAGGACATGACGGAGATCATCCTTAACATCAAGGGTATCAGAGCTAAGCTTCACACCGAGTCCCCCAAGACGGTATGCATCAGCGTTACCGAGGGTAAGGTCGGTGAGCTTACTGCAGGCGATATCGTACACGACGACGAAGTCGAGATCATGAATCCCGACCACGTCATCGCCCACCTGAACGGCGAGTCCAAGGTATTCATGGAACTTACGATCAGCTGCGGACGCGGTTACAACACTGCAGAGCAGAATAAGATCGACGGTCAGGCTATCGGCATCATCGCGATCGATTCCATCTTTACTCCCATCAAGAGAGCTAACTATGTGGTCGAGAATACGCGTGTCGGCGAGAGAACAGACTACGACAGCCTTACACTTGAAGTCTGGACAGACGGAACCATCAAGGTTGACGAAGCACTTGCTTCCGCCGCTGATATCCTTATACAGCACCTCAATCTCTTCACGACTCTTACTGCTACAGACAGCAGCATGAGCTTCAAGAGCATTGAGACGAAGAGCGAGAAGAATTCCGAACTGGGCAAGCTCATCGAGGATCTCGATTTCTCCGTTCGTACATATAACTGCCTCAAGAGAGCAGCTATCAATACGGTCGGCGATCTTATCTCCAGATCCGAGGATGACATGATCAAGGTAAGGAACCTCGGCAAGAAGTCGCTTGACGAAGTTATCGCCAAGCTCGGTGAGATGGGACTTCATCTCGCAAACAACGAAGAATAATACCAGGAGGAAATAAAGATGCCAGTTAACAGAAAACTTGGCCGTGCTGCTGACCAGCGTACAGCTATCTTGAGAAATATGACAACGGCATTTGTTATCAACGGCAAGGTCGAGACAACAACGGCTCGTGCCAAGGAGATCAGTGCCATAGTAGATAAGCTCATCACTGAGGCTATCAAGGAGAAGGACAACTTCACAACAAAGGACGTTACAGTTTCCGCTGCTAAGCTTGACGGTAAGGGCAAGAAGGTCCTTGCTTCCAAGACAAGCAAGAACGGCAACAAGTACGATGTTGTTGATCGTGAAGTAAAGACGAAGACTGTTCAGGTTGACAGTCCTTCCAGACTTGCCGCCAGAAAGAGGATGGCTTATTGGCTTCTTAAGAGCCACGATTCCGAGGGCAACGTTATCAATCCCGTTAACAAGATGTTCGACGAGATCGCTCCCAAGTATGCCGGCAGAACAGGCGGATACACGAGAGTCACAAAGATCGGCCAGAGAAGAGGCGACGGATCCGAGATGGCTATCCTCGAGTTCGTTTGACAGATCTTACAAACAAAAAATTGAAACGGACCGCAACTGCGGTCCGTTTTTTTGTCTGAATGTAGTACAATAAGCTGTCATGAATAAAGAATATGCAGTGGTTGCGGAGGATGTCCGCTTTACATATGTGAGCGATGACGGCATGGGGAACGTCACGAAGAAGCCTGCCCTTAACGGGGCGACTCTTTCCGTTGAGGCGGGATCTTATGTTGCCGTATTAGGTTCCAACGGTTCGGGTAAATCCACCCTTGCGAAGATCATGGATATCCTTGAGACCCCTGAAGAAGGTAACGTGGTGGTACTGGGCAGGACTGCCTCCGATAAGGAGAACTTCTGGAAGATCCGGGAGAACTGCGCAGTGGTATTCCAGAATCCCGATAACCA
>DNAE01000017.1:2499-3420 GCA_003543635.1 Clostridiales bacterium
CCGAGGCTTCGGGAGATAGTGGATTCCTCCCTGGAAGCCGTGGGCCTTAAGGAACTTTCCAAGCGCCTTACATCGGAGCTTTCCGGAGGCCAGAAGCAGAAACTCGCCATCGCGGGAGCCCTTGCCATGGAACCCAAGGTATTGATCCTGGATGAGGCCACGGCCATGCTGGATCCCGTGAGCCGGGAGGAATTCCTGTCGGTGGTGGAGGACCTTAGAAAGAAGCGGGGCATGACGGTCATTACCATCACCCACGATATGACGGAGGCGGAAAGATGCGAATACGTTTTCGTTATGGAAAAAGGAAGGGTCATCGCCTCGGGAACGCCCCGTGAGATATTTACGAAGGAGGAGCTCCTCCTTAATACGGGACTGGAGCTTCCCGTAAACAGCGCCATGACAACGGAGATCGCGAAGATCACCGGGGACATTGTCACGTCCTCCGACATAGGGGATGATGACGCCTGCGCCGATTCCATCTGCCGTATGCTGGTAAATGCCCCCGAAGACCTTGTTGTTCCCGAAGGCCTGAAAGCTTCTTCCGGGAAGGATCTTCGTGAGGCGATAATAGAGATCGACTCCCTCAGTTATTCCTACGATTACGGCAAGACATATGCAATAAACGACATTAATATGCAGATATATAAGGGCGAGGTCCTGGGCCTCGTGGGTAAGAGCGGATGCGGAAAGACCACCCTCATAACCCACCTGAACGGCCTTCTTCGTCCCACTTCCGGCCTGGTACGCGTATGTACTCCCGGGGGATCTTTCCTGACCTCTGACCGCAAGCATCTCAAGGACATAAGGGAATGCGTGGGTCTTGTCTTCCAGTACCCCGAGTACCAGCTCTTTGAGGAGACGGTCTATAAGGATGTGGCCTACGGCCTGCGTAAAGAAGACCTGACCGAGGAGGAAAAGAGA
>DNAE01000017.1:3553-4443 GCA_003543635.1 Clostridiales bacterium
CAGAAAAGAAGGGTCGCCATGGCGGGAGTCCTCGTTATGAGGCCTAAGGTGCTCGTTTTGGATGAGCCGGCCTCGGGTCTTGATCCCAGGGGCAAGAGGGAGATGAGAGCCCTCATAGAGGAACTGAGAGCCAAGGGGCATACCATCATAATAGTCTCCCATAACATGGATGAGGTATCCTGGATCTGCGACCGCATCTGTTGCCTTAAGGAGGGCAGGATAAGGGCCCTCAAGACCCCTGAAGAGCTTTTCTCGGACAGGTCCGTTACGGGAAATATCGGCATCATGCGCCCGCTGCTTTACGAATTCTCCGACAGGGTAAAGTCGAAGATAGCAAAAAGGCTCCCGGGTATCGTATTCGAGAATACAAGGAACAACATAAAGGACGAGGCCGCATCCCTTGCGGGATGTGTTCTGAGATACAGGAGGGAACACCATGCCTGACAGGATCAGCCTCGGAAAATATTATGAAGCGGACTCCATACTCCACCGGGCGGACCCCAGGGTGAAGATCATCCTCTATGTGATATTCCTGGTTTCCATCTTCATGCTGAAGACGGGATGGGGGATATTCCTCATATCGGCGGTCACCCTTGTGCTTTATGTGAGCGCCAAGATCCCCCTGAGGGTAACGTGGAATACCTTAAGGCCCATGCTTCCCCTGGCGGCATTTATCTTCCTTTTGAACCTTCTTACCGTGAGAAACGGCGAAGTCATTTTTTCCCGCTGGATAATAACCATAACGGACTTCGGCCTTTACACGGCCTGGATAATGTCCCTGAGGCTTCTGTTCCTCATCCTCGCAACGTCGGTCCTTCTCACTTTGACCACCACGCCCCTGAAGCTGGCGGATGCCCTGGAGAAGCTTTTCGCGCCCCTTAAGATCATCA
>DNAE01000121.1:0-168 GCA_003543635.1 Clostridiales bacterium
GGCTCTCTTCTCTCATATGATTCAAATAATGCCATGATTAAATTCCTCCTTTTCCTTACTGCTTTCTGGGATCGATGCATCTTACGGCATCAGCAACTCTTCCGTACTTACCGGAAGCCTTCTCGAAAGCCGTGTTAGCGTCGTCGCCTGCCTTGATGAAGTCCATCA
>DNAE01000121.1:209-437 GCA_003543635.1 Clostridiales bacterium
TCATCTTACCGAAGTTAACGTACTTGTAACCGATGATCTCGTCGTCCTCATCAAGAGCGATCTCCGTGATGTATCCGTCTGTGAGCTCAAGGTATCTGGGTCCCTTCTCAAGTGTACCGTATGTGGTACCGACCATGGAACGTGTACCCTTACCGAGGTCCTCAAGGCCGGCACCGATCTGAAGGCCGCCCTCGGAGAAAGCAGACTGTGTTCTTCCGTAAACGATCT
>DNAE01000121.1:495-6758 GCA_003543635.1 Clostridiales bacterium
GGAAGAGCTCTCTCATAGCTGTATTGATGGCGTCGCAAACGAGGTCCGTGTTAAGAGCCTCAAGGACTGTAAGACCGGGAAGGATCTCAGCTGCCATAGCAGCGGAGTGTGTCATACCGGAGCAGCCGATCGTCTCAACGAGAGCCTCCTGGATGATTCCGTCCTTGACGTTGAGGGAAAGCTTGCAGCAGCCCTGCTGAGGTGCGCACCAGCCGATACCGTGGGTATAGCCGGAAATATCCTTTACCTCTTTTGACTGGACCCACTTAGCCTCTTCGGGGATGGGCGCAGCGCCGTGATGTACACCCTGATGAACGGGGCACATATTCTTAACTTCTGTCGAGTAAATCATATTATCCTCCTTGTAAACTTTGGTAGGGATTTAAAATACTTATAAAAGTTACCATATATATAAATATATATCAAGCAAACAAAGTGTTAAAAAAAGGGAAAAAGATCACCTGTGACGGGGGTGATTTCTGTAATATTCGTCCTTGTCTTTGTACATCAGACGGTCGATGCGTTCCACTATCTCATTGGCATTCTGACCGTTGTAATCAAATATCGTTCCGCCTACTGCCGCGGAGAGCTTATAGGGCTTGCCGGATCCCGCGTTATAATCATCCACGGCATGAAGTATCTGATTCCTGCAGGCTTCGATATCCACCCCGTCCACCTTCCTCATAAGAATGACGAACTCGTCCCCGGCGAACCTTATGACGGTACCCCTGCCCCTTACTATGGCTACGAGGATCCCGGCAAAGGCTATGAGGGCCTGATCGCCCTCCTCATGGGAGTATTTGTCGTTTATCTCCTTGAATCCGTTAAGGTCGAGCATCATGGCGGCGATCTTCTCGTGTCTCTTGCGCTTCAAAGATCCCAGGACCTTATCCAGCTCGTATCTGTTATAGACGCCCGTGAGCTTATCGATATAGATACACTCGTTCTGAAGGGCGATGACGATGCCCGCGAAGGCGATAACGAAGCTGATGGGGATAAGGGAAATGCCGTAGACCATTACCTGGATCGTCATACCTGCAAGGATGGGAAGCAGGAATTCGAATACGGGGAAGTAACGGAGGGACGGATTCTTGATCTTCGATACAAAATAGTACGCATAGCCGTAGATGAGCAGAAGGAGTGCCGCCAGGACGAACACATAGAAGAACTTTCCCCTGGAATAAACGTTATTCTCGTCAACGGAGAATACGACGGGATATACGAAATTTATAGCAAGAAGGACCAGTTCCACGATCGTAAGGACCGCAAAGAACAACATCTGGAACCTGACGATCTTCTTATCGATATGGTTGACCACAAGGAATATTATCCCGATACCCACGATGAGGTTATAAAGGTATGTGTAGGTATTGCCGGCCATGGACATCACATGGTAGATGCCCCCGGGTCTGCCGTCGCAATATGCGATCAATGCGTCAGTCATGCAGTTGGCCGCAGTCGCCAGGAGCATAAGGAAGAGAGCGCGGCTCTCCTTCTGTCTTGCGGGAAGATTCCATCCCCTTGTGGCCAAGATGATGGTTATGATCGCAACGCCGACACTATCAGTGACAATGATCGCTAAAAGATCGATTTGTGATTCCATGAATCAATTATACCATGTAAAAATATGATATATTCATTAAATGAACATATATCTGGTAAGGCACGGAACCACCGCCTGGAACAAGGCGCATAAGATACAGGGAAGATCCGATATCCCCCTGGATGAACTTGGCATTTTGATGGCCCGGCAGTCCGGCGAGGAACTTCAAAGGAGAAATATCTTCTTCGACACCGTCTTCACGAGCCCCCTTCAAAGGGCCCTTAAGACGGCGCAGCTCCTTGTCCCCTATAGGGAACCCGTAACGGACCCCCGTTTGATCGAGCTTTCCTTCGGAATATTCGAGGGCAGGACCACCTTTGAACTCATGGAAGATCCTAACTGTCCCTTCACGAACTTCAAGAAGGACCCGGTGAAATATAACCGTGAAGCGGAAGGTCTTGCCGAGACATTGGACGATCTCATGGAGCGCACCTCCGACTTCCTTACGAAGACCATAGCCCCGCTGGCAAGAAAGATCCCCTCCGATCACAACATTATGATCTGCGGCCATGGCGCCATGAACAGGGCTCTTCTCATGCATTTCAGAGGAGATAACGATCTTACGGACTTCTGGGGGAAAGGTCTCCAGGATAATTGCGGTATAAATATAATATCCTGCGAGGTGAAGGACGGAAATGTCTCTTACACCACGCAGGATATCTGTAACATATTCTATGATCCCTCTTTAAGGGATCAGATCGAGCGGCTTCTCTGATCAGAGAAGTCCGAAGAGTTTCCCCTTCTTCTCGTAGGGCTCGCTCTTGTAACCCTTGACCTCGTAGCCCGTGTCGGCGATGGCCTTCTTTACGGCCTCCTCGTCCAGCTCGTTCTCGGAGATGATCTCGGTTACTTTCTTCTTGTGGGAGGATGTGACCTTAGTGGGGTTTACGGCTGCCCTTACGGCATCGTTAACGTGGCTCTCGCACATTCCGCACATCATTCCCTCGACATCAACAGTCGTCTTATACATATGACTCATCCTTTCTCGAATTATTCTTACCCCTCTATTTTATCCCCGTTCCCGGTATTTGCAAGACAGATACCGCCCAGGACCAGCACTATGCCGAGGCCCACCCAAAGGGTCATCTTTTCGCCGAAGAGAAAGATACCGTTAAGAGTAGCGACCACGGGTTCCACCGAGGCGATTATGGCGGCCCGGGAATTCTCCACCGTCTTAAGGCCCGCCGTGTAGACCAGGTAAGGGATAATGGTGGAGACGAAGACGAATACCACCGTGAAGGCGATGCTCGATAAGGAACTTGTGCAAACGCGTACTATCTCTTTGTGACCGGCAAAGGGGAGTGTCGCCACTGCCGCCAGAAGGAAAGTATAAAAGCTGATGGTATAGGTGTTATAGCCGCGGTCAAGGCAGTATCTTCCGAAGACGGAATAGAGGGCATAGCCCAGGCCCGCGCAAAGACCTATGGCCAGGACCTTAAAGGTGATCCTCTCTCCGCCCCCTGCGACACCCGTCACGAAGATCAGGCCTGCAAAGGAGAGGAGCAGCGCCAGGATCTTCCTGGATGTCAGCTTCTCCTTGAAGCAGAAGGCCGATATCACCATAACGAAGGCAGGGGAAGTATAAAGGAGTATGGCGGCCACGGAAAGGGACGTCAGAGTTATCTCGTAGAAATAACAGATATTAAAGAAGACGATGCTGAACAGACCCGTTCCCAGGAAACACCAGCAGTCTTTAAGCCTTATCTTAAACAGGGACCTGTCTTTTATCAGGATGAATATCCCCATGAAAACCATCGTGAGGAGAGATCTCAAGAAGACCATGTCAAGGGAGCTTAGTCCCTTCCCGTCCAGGGGTCTTACGAATAGCCCCATACATCCCCAAAGGATCCCCGCCAAAAGAATAAGTACTGTCCCGATGTTGAGCTTCTTCCCCATTGATGTCGCTCCTTTCACCGGGACATTATAACGCTATTTAATCGAAATAATCCACGGCATCAAGATGAGATGATCTTTCTTATGAATTCACGGCACATGGTCAAAGGGAATCCCGGGAACTTATCGTCGAACATCTCCTGCTCGGAAAGATTCATCAGGAATCCGGCGGTTATATCCTTGTCGTAGGGATCGGAAGCCCAACCCTTCATGGGATCTTCCTCGGAGCCGATAAGGCCCTGGGAGCTGCACATGCCGAAGATAAGGTTATCCCTCATTCCCGTGATCCCCTGTTCCTCAAAACAGCCCCTTACGTTAACTATCCGATCGCCTATAAACTTCTGGAACGTGAGTATATACTGAACTCCGTCGGGGGACTTGCGGGTCTTGACGATGCTGTAGACGTGATCCTTGCCGCACTCCGCCGCCACGATCCCCTGGTCGGGACTCATGAACTGGCGTATCCCCTCGATCAATTCCTTCTTATCTCCGGGAAGAGCACCCGACATATCCGTGGGATGCACCAGCACAAAACAAAGCGCATTATCCGTCTGCATCACCAGGGGGACCGATCCCTCCGGGTCCTCGGGCAGGGGCTTTATCTCCCTGTATCCGTCGGGTATATTGATCTTCATGTCATCGATCGTCAATTCGGCCATACTCGCCTCCCGTTATCTTTTCCTAAGTATAACACTTCACATATAAAAAGCGGCCGCTGATGAGGACGACCGCTTGTTACTTATCATATGCTCTTTTCCTATAAGAAATAAAACCCAACAAATCAACCGAAGGAAAAAAGGCAACCCCAATGAAGACTCTCTGTCTTCTCACTCTGTCCCATTGGAATCACCTCCGTTTCTGTTTGTTTTTCTATACTTGGATTCTACCATCTCCGGAAACGGAATGTGTTAAGGAAAAATGAATAAACTGTTTAATTCTTTAGACCACAAAGTAAATGTCGGATCTGTGGCTGATGTGCTTTGCCGCCTTCGAGGCGCCCTTGCTCTCCTTGTCGTTTTCCGCCACCACCTTGATGGTCGTAGGGGTATCGTCAATGACGGCCTCTTCACCCGTCCTCGAACATCCCACTGCAAAGATCAGGGCCATGGTAACCAGGGCTGCCGTTAAAACCGTTAATGTCTTCCTTATCTGTAACATGTCTTTTTCCTCCCTTACACTGCCAGTATAAGGAAGAGTTGTCACATAAGACTGTGGGAGTTGTGTCAAAGTTGCAACTTTTTTTGTTTTTTGGCGAAAAGTTTATCTGTCCAGGGAATCCACGTACTGTCTTGCAAGTCTTGCGGACCTTCCGCCGCCCCTTAAGGCAAAGCGCTCGGCCCCCTCCTCAAGCTCCCCTTCGTCGATCTTGAGGCCGCGTCTTTCCGCGATCCTCTTGACGATGGTGAGGAAGTCCTGCTTGTTGGGCTTCTCGTAGAGCACCCTGAGACCGAACCTCTCGGAAAGGGACATCTGCTCGGCAATGGTATCCGCCTGGTGTATCTCGTTCTGCCTGTCGGAGAAGGTCTCCTTGATCATGTGCCGCCTGTTGGAGGTGGCGCAGATGATGATATTCTTCCTGCCGCCGGAGGCCGCACCCTCCAGCACTGACTTAAGGGCTCCGATACGGTCGTCCGTGGCTTCGAAGGATATATCGTCGATAAAGAGAACGAACTTCATGGGGATATGGGACAACATGTCGATGACCGTAGCCAGATTATCGATCTCGGACTTGGGGAGCTCCACGAGCCTCAGACCATCCTCCTCGAACATCCTTGCGGCTGCCTTCACCGTTGAAGACTTACCGGTACCCGCAACGCCGTAGAGCAGACAGTCCGCGGCCGGCTTTCCCGCCAGGAACGCCCTCATGTTATCCACGACCTTATTCCTTTGCATCTCATAGCAGAAAAGATCTTCCACGGATATGGGGTCGGGATGCTTGACGGGAACTATCCTGCAGTTCTCGATCTTGAACATCCTGTATCTCGAGTAGATGCCGTAGCCCTTCTTCCCGAGATCGTTTATCGTTCTCATGTAACGCTCGGCGATGTCGATACCGCTGCTCCTGAAATCGGGCAGATAGCCGTCGTAGTACATCTCCGCCTTAAAGTCGGTGGAGGAATACTTTCCGATGTTGGTCAGAAGATCCAGTTCCCTTTGCGCCGTGAGGTTTATGAGGGTACTCATCTTCGTTGTTCCCTCGGGATCTATTATGGAATCGATCCTGTGCTTCAGGAAGGGATTCATGTCATCGATGAGGGCATCCCAGACCGCCGCCGACAGATCGGCATCGGTACGCAGTCCGTAGAGCACGGAAACGAAGTTGGAATAGCTGTCGATGAGCTCCTCCGTGGAGGCGCCGTTCTCCCTTTTCTTCAGGAAATCGATGAGGCTCAGGAAGGGTTCCTTCTTGAGCACGCCCCGGAACAGGGCGATGGAATCTATCTGCCTAAGAAGATCAGACATTTATTATCGCTCCTTTATCGGCAGAGGATACCATGGCGGCATATCTCTTGATGCAGCCGGAAAGCTCCTTCCTGGGAGGAAGCTCCATGGTCCTCCTTCTCTCCTCAAGCTCCTCATCGGAAACCTTGAGTTCGATCTTATATTCGGGAATGTTGATGGAGATGATGTCCCCGTCCTTTATATATGCAATGGTTCCTCCGCTTACGGCCTCGGGACTTACGTGTCCGATGGAAGCACCCCTGGTGGCACCGGAGAATCTTCCGTCCGTTATAAGGGCAACATCTTTATCGAGTCCTGCTCCTGC
>DNAE01000121.1:6844-8295 GCA_003543635.1 Clostridiales bacterium
CCCTCATACCTGATAACCAGCACATCGCCCTTCCGGACTTTGCCGGAGTAGATATAATCGATGGCCTCCTCCTCGGAGTTGAAGCACTTGGCAGGTCCCTCATGAACGAGCATCTCCGGAGCGACCGCAGACCTCTTCACAACACATCCGTCGGGGGCGAGGTTGCCCTTCAATATGGCAAGTCCCCCCGTCTTGGTGAAGGGATCGTCCAGGGATCTTATGACATCCCTGTCGAAGACCCGGGCATTCTCCAGATTCTCCTTCATGGTCTTTCCCGTGACCGTCATGACGTCGCCGTTTATAAGTCCGCCGTCGAGGAGTGTCTTAAGGACTCCGTAGATTCCGCCGGCCTCGTTCAGGTCCTCCATATATGTCGGGCCCGCAGGAGCCAGATGACAGATGTTGGGTGTCCTCTCGGAGATCTCATTGATGTGGGACAGATCTATCTTGATGCCGCACTCATGGGCAATGGCGGGTATATGGAGCATGGAGTTGGTGGAACATCCGATGGCCATATCCGCAGCGATGGCATTCTCGAAGGCATCGGCCGTCAGGATATCCCTGGGCCTGATGTTATTCCTCACGCACTCCATGACCTGCATGCCCGCATGCTTGGCCAGCTCGATCCTTGCGGAGTATACAGCGGGGATCGTACCGTTGCCCTTTAGTCCCATACCGAACACCTCGGTGAGACAGTTCATGGAATTAGCGGTATACATACCGGAGCAGGATCCGCAGGTGGCGCAGACCTTCTCCTCGAATTCTTCAAGTTTCTTGTCGTCGATCTTACCTGCGGCATAGGCACCCGTGGCCTCGAACATGGCGGACAGGGATCTCTTCTTGCCCTCTACCCTTCCGGCGAGCATGGGGCCGCCGCTTACGAATACGGTGGGGATATTGAGTCTTGCCGCGGCCATGAGAAGACCGGGAACGTTCTTGTCGCAGTTGGGTACCATAACAAGTCCGTCGAAGCCGTGGGCCATTACCATGGCTTCCGTGGAGTCGGCGATCATGTCCCTGGTGATGAGGGAATACTTCATTCCCGTGTGGCCCATGGCTATTCCGTCACATACGGCGATCGCGGGGAAAACGATGGGGGTTCCTCCTGCCATGGCAACGCCGAGCTTAACAGCCTCGACTATCTTATCTATATTCATGTGTCCGGGGACTATCTCGTTATAGGAACTGACGATACCGATGAGGGGCCTTGCCTGTTCCTCCTTCGTCAAGCCCAAAGCATGGTACAAAGACCTGTGGGGGGCATTCTGAAATCCGTCGACTATGGTATCCTTGATCATATTGAATTCCTCTCTTCTTAATAGAGTCACTTGAGATTATAACACTTATCCCGCGTAATCACAGGTTTGTTATGGATCTAACAATGTTACAACATCCCTGAAATCAGTTGTTGGCGGGCTTTGAAAATGGGGATGTCTCAAAAGTGATTTAAT
>DNAE01000120.1 GCA_003543635.1 Clostridiales bacterium
TTCCCTTCTTATGAGCGAAGAGCTGTAAATTCAACTTAAGCATAGCTTACACCTCCATGTGTCTCAATTGTCTTCTACTAACTTGATGTACTTCTTTCCGCCTTCGTTTGCGCCCGATGCCAGGGTTACGAAACCCGTATGGATCGTTTCCGCAACGACTGCCGCTCTCTGTCTCGTCGCCTCGTCAGGGAGCCTGTCGTAAGGGATGATGACCTCCGCCTGAGGGGCTTCCTCGTCATCCGTCATCCGGGAGATATCCTCCGCGGGTACACCGCAAATGGTCTCGATGGAATTTGCCAGTGTGTAGACGAGAGTGGAAGCCGCGGAACAAACTATATCCGAACCTTCCTTGGCGTATCCGGCATGTCCTGACATGAACACTCCGGTCACACGCCTGCTGTCATCTCTTACGATCTTGACGGTGATCACGCGTTTACTGCTGTGATACGTACACGTGTGTAAGGCTGTCTGTGGCCCTGCTTCCTGCGGTAGCCCTTCTTAGCCTTGTACTTCAGAACAACTACCTTCTTGTTCTTGCCCTGCTTAACGATCTCGCCGGTTACGGAAGCCTTAAGATCAGCTCCGGCCTTGATGCCGTTATCGTCAGCAACTGCAAGTACTTCGTCGAAAGTAACTGTATCGCCGGCCTCGCCTTCGAGCTTCTCAACGAAGATCTCGTCGCCTGCAGCAACTTTGTACTGCTTGCCGCCTGTCTTGATTACTGCGTACATATTGTGTCCTCCTGTTCTTCCAGTCTCGCTGCTCTGCCAAGGCAGTACTCTTTGCGAAAAAGCGCACATTTAAGAGCCCGGCGCATGCGGTCACCCGCATATACTACCATCCGAGGACCTTTATGTCAACGAGAAAATCAGAGCATTGCGGCTACTGCGATCACGTAGATGATACCGTGTACAAGACCCGGTATCAGGGAGTGGTCCGTATGCCTCCTGAGGGGCACCAGAGATACGAAGGGAAGCAGCACGCAAAGGGCGCCGGAAAGGCCTCCGTACATGATGTCGCGCATCTTGAACACCAGTCCGAAGATAAAGGCGAACACCGAGGGGATGAGCATCATGAGGAAGATCACCCGGTTACCGAAAAGGGAGCATCCTCCCTCACCCATATATCTGGACTTGCGGTCGGCATAAAGGAGGGATGCCGAGAGGATTATGTCCGCAAGGAATACCGCGGGCAGGAGCACTGACGCGGGCATGCCGTTACGGACCTTAAGGTCGAAGAAGATGTTAAAGGTGAAGAACACCAGGAGCACCACCGTCACGGATATGAACAGGGGCCTTATCATGCGGGTGTTCCTGCGAACGAACCTGCCTTCCTTACCCGCTATGAAACGGATCTTGGAAAGGGTCATGGAGAGCATGAATACCAGAGGAAGAAGCACCATCACCGTGGGAGCCCACTTCCTGAAGATATCAAGGAACGTGGTGGCGATGACGCCGATACAAAGGGCCAGGGATATGCCTCCGATAAGGGCGGCGGAAGCCTTCTCTCCCTTATGGATAGTCTCCTGCTTCATGTCGGAGAGCACCAAAGGCAGGGCTGCCAGGTAGAGGCAGAAGCCCGTGAGGCAGCAGAAAATGCTCAGCACCGCGAAGACGAACCAGGAGTCGATGCGGCCGAAGCCCGCGTCCCTGATGGTCAGGTCCTGATAGGTGGAAGAAAGATATCCGGCAAGTTCGTTCTGCATCAGGGGCGAGAACAGGAACTTCGCGGGATCCTTTACCTTGAAGTGGGAAAGGGAGAGGTATCTTGTCTGAAGGTTATTGATGAATACCTTGGAGGCAAAAAGGCCTCCCCTCTTAACGGGAACGCCGTAGACGGTGTCATCCCCGGAAAGTCTCTCGTAGACGGCCCTGGCGTCGCCGATCTCCAAGACCTTGGAGGCATCGTCGGCACCGGCGAAGATGGCTATATCCTGGGACGGCTCCGTGGAGCTCATTCCCTCGGGAAGGACCTCGGAGTTAAAGGCGGGGCATAAGAAGACAAAGCCCACCACGTTTTCCGTGTCCTTATATATACTGATAGTATTAAGAGCGTTCTCCCCCGCCGAGAGGATGACGTAGCTTCGATCATCCTCCAAAACGAAGTCACCCTCGGGATCATTTTCCAGGTCAAATCCCACCGCATGGAGGGTGTTCTCCAGGGAATTCCCGGGGATATTCTCCTCTATGCCGCTGATCAGCAGCACCGGGTTCCTCTTATTGGCGGAACTTCCGGGGATGAGATTTAAGATAAGAAGGATCAGAAGGCTCACCAGGACCATTCCCAGACCCGCCAGGGTCAGGATGCCGGGGCCTTTTCTTCTTTGAGGCGCTCCGTTCTTCTTCATGTCAGTTCGTCGCCCAGGTGTCTGATGTCCTCGGGACCCAGGATCAGGATCAGGTCGCCCGGCTCTATAAGCTCGTCGATCCTCTTCTTAAGATCCTCCTTGTCTCCGTAGAACTCGGCATCTCCGCCCCTTCTGTTGATCTCGTCGGCGATGTCCTTGGAAGAGATCTCGCCGGTGTTGATCTCACGGTCAGAGAAGATCTCCGAGAAGAGGATCTTCCTGCAGGGCAAAAGGCTCGTGACATAGTCCTCGAACAGGAGCTTCGTGCGGTTGAAGGTCAGGGGCTGGAATACCACCAGCATATTGTTGTGGGGCATGTGGCTCGCAGCCTCGATGGTGGCCCTGGCAGCCGTGGGATGGTGAGCATAGTCCACCACCACTTCGCAACCCTTGTGGTAGCCCTTGACCGTATATCTTCCGTCGGCGCCTCCGAATTCGTTAAGGGCCTTGATGATCGCCTCGGGCTCGGCGCCGTTGAGGTAGGCGCAGGCGGTGGCGATAAGAGCATTATCCACATTATGTCTTCCGGGGATGCGAAGAGTCGCTCTGCCCAGAAGCTCTCCCCTGAACTTTATATCAAAGGAGGGGTGTCCCGTCTCGAAGGAGATATCCGTCGCCATGAAATCGGCGGAGGATCCGTCGGAGGAACAGGTGATGACGGAGGGCATGGTCCTTCCCGCCTTCTTATACCTCTCCTCCGCTATCTTAAGGGACTTGCTTATATTCTTGTCCGTACCCGTGACCACCACATAACCGTTGTCGTCCACCTTGTCCAGGAACTCGGCGAAAACTTCGATGACATCTTCTATGGTGGGATAGCAGTCCACGTGGTCGTGGTCGATATTGGTGATGGCAGCCGTGGTGGAACGGAACTGCAGGAACGATCTTTTGAACTCGCAGGCCTCGGATACGAGGATATCCCTGTTTCCTCCGAGCCTTACGGTGCTGTTTCCGAATACATCCAGCTCGGCACCCAGGTGTACCGTGGGGTCCTTACCGGCATCCATGAGCATCAGGGACGTCATGGAGGTGGTGGTGGTCTTTCCGTGGGTTCCGGATATGTTGATGACACGGTCGTAGCTCTCGGTTATGAGTCCCAGGAACTCGGATCTGTCGAAGATCTTTATCCCCTTCTCCAGAGCTCTTGCCACCTCGAGATTCTTGGGGAGGATGGCAGCCGTCTTGACTATGTAGTCAGGGGCGAATTCGTCGATGTTCTCCCCCACCTGGGTATCGTAGACCTTTATGCCTTCCCCCTTGAGGAGCTCCGTCCTCTCAGAAGGGTTCATGTCGGAACCCCCGACCGTGAAGCCGTATCCCTTGGAGAGCAGTGCAAGACCGCTCATGGAGATACCGCCTATTCCGATAAAGTATATTCTCGCGCCGTGGGATAACGTGCTGATACCGTCATGTGGCATTCTGGATTACCTCTTTTTTATTTTCGCTCTTATCATTATACAGTATTTTAAGGATTATCGGTGTGGTTATGGAGCTGATGATTATGAGGAGGATGACCGACGCGGAGTAAGCGGGGTCGAGAACGCCGATGGTGAAACCCCTCTGGGCGACGATAAGGGCCACCTCTCCCCTGGTCATCATGCCGCAGCCGATCTTGAGGGAGTCCTTACCCTTGAATCCGCAGACCCGGGCCATGGCTCCGCAGCCCAACACCTTGGCACCCATGCCCGTCACCACGAAGGCAAGGGAGAACAGAAGGATACCCATATTAAAGGAAGACAGGTCGTTCTGGATACCGATACTTGCGAAGAAGACCGGTCCGAAGATCATGTAGGAGTTGATGTCCATCTTCCTGGAGATGTAGTCGGAGTCCTTGAGGGAGCTCAGGATGACTCCCGCGATGAATGCGCCGGTGATGTCGGCGACGCCGAAGTACTTCTCGGCGATATAGGAAAGTCCGAAGCACATGGCAAGTCCGATGATGGGGATCCTTCTCGTGTGTCTGTGCTTCTTGTCGTAGATGCGGAAGAGCCTGTAGACGATGTATCCGAAGATCACGCAGAAGACGAAGAAGAGGCCCGTCATGAGGAGGGTCTTTCCGATGTTCTGGGAGGGATCCCTGAAGCCGATGACCACCGTGAGGACGACGATGCCGATGACGTCGTCGATTATGGCGGCGCTCATGATGGTGGTGCCCACGGTGTCGGAAAGCTTACCCATTTCCTTCAACGCCTCGACCGTGATACCCACGGAGGTGGCCGTCAGGATAAGGCCGATGAAGACGGCCTTGAAGAAGTCCTCGCTTCCCCAGGGAGCGACGCCGTAGAAGGCGAAGTGAAGGAGCGTTCCCAGGACAAGGGGAACGAAGACACCGGCGCAGGCGATGGCAAAGGCCTTGGCCCCCGTCTTCTTAAGCTCCGATACACGGGTCTCAAGACCCGCGGTAAACATCAATATGATGACGCCGATCTCCGACATCTGGGCCAGGAAATCGGAATACTGGACGAGGCCCAGAATGCTCGGTCCTATCAGGATACCGGCGACGATCTCACCGGCCACCTGGGGTGCCTTGAGCTTCCTTGCGCCCAGGCCGAAGATCTTGGCGAAGATGATTATCAGCGCCAGTGACTTGAATACTTCATATTTCTCCATTATGTTAACTCCCCCACCTTTGCTTCGGTGAGATCTATCAGGTCTTGGGGGTCGAGCTTGAGCTGCATGCCCCTCTGCCCCGCACTGACATATATCTCATCCAAAAGCAGAATCATCTCATCAAAAAACGTCTTATATTTCTTCTTCATGCCGATGGGACTGCATCCGCCCCTGATATAACCCGTGACGTTCAGGAGGTCCTTGACGTGGATCATCTCCACCCTCTTCTCCCCGGCAAGACGCGCGGCCTTCTTAAGGTCCACCTCGTCATCCACGGAAAGACAGAAGACCATATACTCCCCGGAATCCCCCCGGGCCACAAGGGTCTTGAACACATTCTCGTAGGGAAGACCGAAGAACTCGGCGACGTGGTGGCCGTCCAGATCGTTCTCGTCGTAGACGTACTCCATCGCCTCGTATTTCACGCCCGCCTTATCGAGCATCCTCATCGCATTTGTCTTTTTAATTCCTGCCATAAGGATAATGATAGTCTTGTAAATAAAATATGCAATAGGAAGGCAAATGATATAATTAACAAAAATAGGACTTCGGGAGGCCTTTAATGCTTAACAAAAGTTACCCTTTGCACGACATGAACAAAGTATTCGACATGTTCTCCGAGCAGATCATGAAGGGCGGATGCGCCGATAACACTTCTTCGGAGATGCTCTTCCTCAATAAGCTCTTTGCTTCACTGCCCGTGGAGGCCGTGGAATACGGCATGAGATTTTTAAACGGCGACAAGGATCTCCCCTCCTCCTGCGACGAGATAATGCCCCTTTATATCCGCTTCGTAAGCTTCGCGGAATACCTCGAGAAGATAGAAAAGCTCCGGGAGATCCCCGAAGAATTAAGCAACGAGGCCATCATGGAGCGCCAGAAGATGATCGAATCCCTGGAAGAACACGAGAAGGCCTTCCTGGCTCCCCTTCTGGGATTTAAGTTCGACCCCAAGGAGGAAAATATCAGTGAGGCTCCCGAAGAAAAGGCGGGGGGAGGCTCCAACCTTCACCTCATGAACAGCTCCGCCTGCATCTTCGTCTGCGAGAATCCCATGAGGACCTCCGTCTTCTACGAGGAGAAGCTGGGCTTTAAGGCCTCCCACCTGGAGGACGAGAAGATGCCCCACATAAGGCTCACCCGGGACAATATCGTTATCCTTCTTGTCAAAGGTTCCGTGAACCTCATCCTGAGCAAGATCTCCGAGGCCCGTTACGACCTTTATATCTACGCCAACGAGCCCTTCCTTCTCCAGAACGAATTGCGTTCCAACGGCGTCACCATAAGAGAAGAGCTGCCCGAGGCACAAAAGGCTCAGAGCAGCACCGTTAACAGACAGTTCGTGTTCGAGGACATCGACGGCAGGAAGATCTGCTGCTCCCAGTCCACGGAGATAATCTGATCAGGAAGGTTTCCGGTCGAAGATCTGATCTCCCCTTTTGACCTGGGAGGTGGCCTTCTCGATGGTCACCCTGTCCATCTCCATCTGGCGTTTGCATCCCGTGCACTCCAGCTTGATCTGGGATCCCACGCGGAGGACTTTCCACTCGCAGCTGCCGCAGGGGTGCTTTTTCCTCATCTTTACGATGTCGTCATTTTCATATTGAAAGAGAAAGAACTTTCCGCCCATGTTTATAACCTCCCGAACGTCACTCGCTCGTTACCCCCGTAATCTCTTAGGGTTGTAACATTGTTAAATCCGCTTTTCGCGAAGATCTCCCGGACTTTTGCCCCCTGGTCGCAGCCGTGTTCCACCGCGAGGGCGCCGTTTTCCTTGAGGATCCTTTTTGAAATGAAAGCCAAACGAAAATAGAATAAAAGGCCGTCTTCCCCGCCCCTCAGGGCAAGATCCGGCTCGTATAAAACGTCTTCGGGGAGCTCTTTCATCTCATCATCCGTTATGTAAGGAGGGTTGGAAACGATGAGATCGAGCTTCCCCTCCCGGGTATACTTACTGCCGTCAGTTTCCAATATATCGTCCATAAGAAGGCTCACCAGCGTTTTATCGCTTTCCGTAACGAGGTTTGATACGTTTTGTGAGGCACAGTTTAACGCCTTATCGCTGATATCGGCCATGTAAAGCCTGATATCACGGCCCTTTTCGCGCATTTGGCCGAAGATTGAAAGGCCCACGCAGCCCGTTCCCGTGCAAAGATCCGCCACCAGGGCAGTTCCCCCGCGCTTCACGGGATCTATCCTTTGCACATCCCCCAGGGGCATATCAAGGCAGTCCAGGAAGCGGAGGCCCGTCTCCACCAGAAGCTCCGTATCGCTTCGGGGGATCAAGACTTCAGGCGTTACCTGAAACCTGGACCTGTAGAAGTCCT
>DNAE01000101.1:0-2201 GCA_003543635.1 Clostridiales bacterium
AATAAGGCTCTCGAAGAGGGTAAGCCCGAGAAGATCATCGCTGACAGGATCGTTCCCGGTCAGATCAAGAACTTCTACAAGATCAACGTTCTTGAGGCTCAGGAGTACGTTAAGGATGATTCCCTTACTGTTTCCCAGTACATCGCATCCGCAGCTAAGGAGCTTGGCACAGAGGTTTCCGTTGTCAGGTTCACAAACTATAAGCTCGGTGAGGGTATCGAGAAGAAGGAAGACGACTTCGCTGCAGAGGTTATGAAGCAGGCAGGTCTCTGATCCGAATAAAGCTTAACAATATGGAGCTGTCCTTAGGGGCGGCTCCTTTTTGTTTCTCATAAAAGTACTTTATTAAAAGCTGAATTACAGATAAAATAAATAAGGAAATTATGGCGGAGGTATTTTAAATGTCGGATATCAAGTATAAGAGGATCCTTCTCAAGCTTTCCGGTGAAGCCCTTGCAGGGGATAAGAAGGTCGGAATTGATGATGCGATCGTTGCGGAGATCACGGGAAAGATCAAGGAAGTTGCAGATCTGGGTGTTGAAGTCGGCGTAGTGGTCGGCGGAGGAAACTTCTGGAGAGGAAGATCATCCGAGAAGATGGACAGGGTAACGGCAGACCATATGGGAATGCTTGCCACCATGATGAACGCCCTCGCATTGTCGGATGCCCTGGAGCAGCACGGAGCCGTTACAAGGGTGCTCTCCGCAATAGAGATCAGACAGATGGCTGAGCCCTACATCAGGAAGAGGGCCTTAAGGCACCTGGAGAAGGGCAGGATCGTTATTTTCGCCTGCGGTACGGGTAACCCCTATTTCTCCACGGATACGGGTGCGGCGCTCCGTGCAACGGAGATAAATGCCGATGTATTCATGAAGGCTACCATGGTCGACGGCGTATACGATAAGGACCCCAACGTTTATCCCGATGCGGTCAGATATGAGAAGGTCACCCACGATGAGGTGCTCAAGTCCAACCTTAAGGTTATGGACGCCACGGCTGCAGCCCTTTGCCGCGACAATAAGACTAAGATACTCGTCTTCTCCATGAAGGACCCCGACAATATCGTCAGGATCGTCAAGGGAGAGAATCTCGGAACACTTGTAGAATAAAATGGAGGACATGAAAATGATCGAGATCACAAAAGCAGATTACGACAAGATCGAAGACAAGATGAAGAAATGCATCGAGAATCTTCAGGAGAACCTTAATGCCATCAGAGCAGGAAGAGCTAATCCCCATGTACTGGATAAGATCAAGGTCGACTACTACGGAGCACCCTCTCCCTTGAATGCGGTCGCTAATATTCAGGTCCCCGAGGCCCGTATGATCACCCTGACACCCTGGGATCCCTCCATGCTCAAGGAGATCGAGAAGGCTATCCAGTCTTCTGACCTGGGCATCACACCCACCAACGACGGTAAGATCATCAGACTCGTTTTCCCCATCCTCACGGAGGACAGGAGAAAGGATCTCGTAAAGCAGGTCAAGACATACGGTGAAGAGTGCAAGGTCGTTATCCGTAACGTCAGAAGAGAGGCCATCGATAAGATGCGCTCCGCCAACAAGAAGAAGGAACTCACCGACGATTCCCTTAAGGAATACGAGGAGAAGATCCAGAAGATAACGGATAAGTTCACCAAGGACGTTGATTCCACTTGCGATAATAAAGAGAAGGAATTGATGGAAATCTGATAAATGGCTATTATCCCTTCAAACAAAAAGACTTTTGATACGACAGGGCTCCGTGTACCGGAGTCCCTGGGCGTTATTATGGACGGCAACGGCAGATGGGCTAAGAAGAGGTTCCTGCCAAGGAGTGCCGGACACCGCGCAGGTGCGGATAACCTTAAGGAACTCTGCAGAAACTGCGGTAATTACGGAGTCAAGTATCTCACCGTATACGCTTTTTCCACCGAGAACTGGTCAAGGCCCGATGATGAAGTCCATCAGTTGATGGAACTCTTCGTGGAATTCTTCGACAAGTACGATAAGGAGATGGAGCAGGAAGGTATAAGGCTGAGATTCTCCGGCGACCTTTCCGGACTTCCCGAGAACGTCAGAGAGGTCTGCAAGAGAGGCGAGGAGAGATCCAAGGACAGGACCAGGATGACCCTTATCGTCGCCCTTAACTACGGCGGCAGGAGGGAGATCGAATACTCCATGAGGAAGATCGCGGAGAAGGTCAAGGCGGGGGAGATAGA
>DNAE01000101.1:2316-12354 GCA_003543635.1 Clostridiales bacterium
CCGGATCCCGAGCTCATCATAAGGCCCAGCGGCGAGATGAGATTGTCGAACTTCCTCCTTTGGGAGTCCGCCTATTCCGAATTCTGGGTGTCGGAGACGCTCTGGCCCGACTTCGGATACGAAGAACTTACCAGGGCCTTTGCCGACTATGCAAAAAGAGACCGTCGCTTCGGCGGTCTGAGTAAGGAAGAAAAGAAATGAGACAGCGCATTATAACGGGCGTTATCTTTACGATACTGGTGGCGGCATTTGTTATACCGTCCTACTGGTTCCCTTTCTTTATCCTCCTGTTCGCTCTTATCGTGGGAGCTCTTTCCACCAGGGAACTCGTCAGTGCGGTCAAGCAGGGAGGGATGGAGCCCTCGGTGCCCCTGATCGTCATCGGATGCATCATACCGATGCTGATCCTGGTGATCTCCTATTTCATGAAGATACAGATGACGACGGCACTTTGCTACTATCTTCTGATAGAACTGCTCTATGCCTTTGCGGTGGCGGTGCTTCCCTCCGTCACGAGAAACGACGGGAAGATGTACCTTCACGACGGTCTTATTACGTCGGCCATAATCATCTACGTAACATTCCCCCTTTACTGTCTCTGTGCAGTATCCGTCTTCCCCGAGAACGGATGGTTCTATCTGATCCCGGCCCTCTTTGCATGCTGGGTATCTGACACCTGTGCATACTTTTCCGGGGTGACGCTGGGTAAACATAAGATAGTCCCCCACATAAGTCCCAAGAAGACCTGGGAGGGCTGTATCGGCGGAGCGCTGGGATGCGCCCTTGCCGTTATGATCTACTTTGATCTTATCATCTACAGGCTCGACGACTTTAATACGAATATCTTCGTTTTCTCGATCCTTTCATTCGGTCTCGGACTCATAATGTCCGTGATGTCCCAACTTGGAGACTGGGTGGCATCCCTCATCAAGAGAAGGGTGGGGATCAAGGATTTCGGCAATCTGTTCCCGGGACACGGAGGTATCATGGACAGGTTCGACAGCGCATTCTTCACCATTCCTTCCGGAGTGCTCCTTGCGCTCATCGCCGAGCTCTTTATCAATCATTAAGGAAAGCGTATCAATAAATGAGAAGGATCTTATCGGTCTTAGGTTCAACAGGTTCCATCGGAACACAGACTCTTGAAGTCGTCAGGAATAACCCTTCGGATTTTGCCGTTGAGGGCCTTTCCTGCGGCAGCGATATAGATAAGCTCTATGAGCAGATCTTGGAATTCAAACCCTCCGTGGCATCAGTCTACGACGAGAAGAAGGCCATGGAGCTCCGGGAAAGGCTTAAGCTTACCCGCCCCGATATCAGTACGGAGATCCTTCCCGGTGAAGAGGGAGTCATCGCGGTCGCCACGGCCGATAAGGCCGATACGGTGGTGGGAGCCATCGTGGGTGTCGCCGGATTAAAGCCCACCGTCCGCGCCATCGAGAAGGGCAAGGACATTGCCCTGGCAAATAAGGAGACCCTTGTGGCGGGGGGCGATATCGTTATGCCTCTGGCAAGGGAAAAAGGAATATCACTTCTTCCCGTGGACAGTGAGCACTGTGCCATTTGGCAGTGCCTCTGGGGAGAGAAGCCCGAGGATCTGGACAGGATCCTCATCACGGCATCGGGGGGCCCTTTCAGGGGACGCTCAAGGGATTCCCTGGAGAATGTATCCGTTGAGGATGCCTTGTCCCATCCCACATGGAAGATGGGTGGCAAGATCACCATCGATTCCGCCACCATGATGAACAAGGGCCTTGAGGTCATCGAGGCAAGACATCTTTTCGGCGTGGGTGTGGACCGCGTTGACGTGGTCGTTCACCCCCAGAGCGTCATCCATTCCATGATCAGGATGAAGGACGGCTCGGTCCTGGCCCAGATGGGTAAACCCAGCATGATCCTTCCCATAATGGTGGCACTCTACTATCCTGACAGGGGAAACCGTCTCCTTGAGCGGTTCGACCCCTTCGATCCCAAGTGCTGCAACCTTACCTTCGAAAAGTGTGATACCCGGGTCTTCAGGCTCCTGGATATTGCCTACGATGCAGGCAGGGCCGGAGGAATACTTCCGACGGTAATGAATGCCGCCAACGAGATAGCGGTGTTCAGATTCCTCAAGGGCGGTATGGGATTCCTTGACATAGAAAGGACCGTGGATCATGTCTATAACGCCTTTAAGGGCAGGAATACCGACACGGATCTGTCCTTGGATCTTATACTCGATGCAGACAGGGAAGCCAGAATAATGGCAAAGGAATATTTAAGTAAATGGGAATAAGTTTGTGGAGCATCCTGGCCGCTATACTTATCCTCGGCCTCCTTGTAACGATACATGAATTCGGACACTATATTGTCGCGAGACTTCTTAAGATAAGGGTATACGAGCTCTCGATCTTTGTGGGACCGGTCCTTTTCTCCTGGAGAAAGAACGATATCGATTATTCCATCAGGGCATTCCCCTTCGGTGCCTATGTAAGGTTCTCCGACGTGGATGAGGAGGGAAATATGCTGGATCAGGATGATCCCGCGCTCCTTTGCAACCAGAAGAGGTGGAAGGCGTTCCTCACCGCCATGGCGGGACCATTTATGAACCTTGTCCTGGGAGTTCTCATTTTCACGTGTATATTCTGCTATATAGGCGTTACCACCACCAGGCTCACCATACCTCCGGGATATTCCCAGTACTGGTATTATCTTCAGGAGTCGGGAAACATCAATATCGGAGATGAGGTGCTTGCCGTAAACGGTTCTAAGGTCTACACCTTCATCGATATGGATTTCACCATCAACGAGAGGATCTCCAAGGTGAAGCCCGCTACGCTTACCATGAGATCCCGGGAGACGGGGGAGATCTACGATTTCACCCTGGAACCCATAGTGGATCAGAAACCCATGATCGGCATCACCCACTACGATTTTATCGACGGGAAATACGGCGGTTGGGAAGTTATCTCGGTAAATAAAGATCAAAACGGGGGAGATCCCGTATTACGCGAGGGGGATTACCTGGTTTCCGTCGGAGGCGTTCCCGTATCCGATGAGGGATTCGATGAGTTCTTCGATCACTACCGGGAAGGCGACATAATGGAGCTGGGATTCTACCGTAACGGAGAATACCTTGAGAAGGACTGTGTCTGTACTGTCATTACCGTGACAAATGACAGGGGCATCTACGGCAGGGGTTATATCGTTAATTCCCCGGAGACGTTCCTGGAGGCGTTTAAGGTCTCCTTAAAGATGCCCGCATCCATCGGCAAGATGATCGTGGGAGCCGTGGCCAATGTCTTTAAGGGAGAGGAAAAGGTCTACAATATGTTGGCGGGCCCCGTGGGAGTTACCGCCGCCGTTTCCGAATATGTGGATGACGTGGACGATTCGGTCGGCGAGAAGATCTTTAATCTGGTGGTGCTCTGCGCCCAGATATCCATTCTCCTGGTCTATTCCAATATGATGCCCCTTCCGGGTCTTGACGGTATGCAGGTGCTCATAATCTTATACGAGACCGTGTCGGGAAGGAAACTTTCCAAGAAGACCGAGGGGATATTGACGGTCGTCGGATTCTGCATAGTGCTTTTACTTGTGGTTTTGGCACTTGTGTCGGATATAATAAGGATTGTAGTTACGTATTAAATCATTGGAGGATTGCAGATATGAAGGTATTAGTAGTAGGAGGCGGCGGAAGAGAACACGCCATTATCATGAAACTCGCGGAGAGCCCGAAGGTTGACGAGATCTTCTGTGCTCCCGGCAACGGCGGTATATCCAAATTCGCCAAGTGCTTTGACGTGAAGGCAACGGATATCGAGGGTATGGTTGCCCTGGCAAAGGAATTAAAGCCCGATATGGTGGTGGTAGCCCCCGATGATCCCCTGGTACTCGGCATGGTGGATAAGATGAGGGAAGAGGGATTCAAGACCTTCGGTCCCAAGGCTGATGCTGCCATCATCGAAGGTTCCAAGGTATTCTCCAAGGAACTCATGAAGAAGTACGATATCCCCACGGCTTTCTATGAGGTGTTTACGGAGAGCGAGCCCGCTATCGAATACCTCAAGAAGCAGAATTCATATCCCGCAGTTATAAAGGCTGACGGACTTGCCCTCGGAAAGGGCGTTATCATCGCTCAGAACGAGGAGGAGGCAGTTTCCGCAGTACATGAGATGATCGATGAACTGAAGTTCGGAAAGAGCTCCAGCCGTATCGTAATAGAGGAATTCCTCACGGGTCCCGAGGTCTCCGTCCTGGCATTTACCGACGGACAGACCATGGTCCCCATGATCTCCTCCATGGATCACAAGAGGGCTCTCGATAACGATCAGGGCCTCAATACGGGCGGTATGGGTACCGTATCCCCCAATCCCTGCTATACGGATGATATAGCAAAGGAATGCATGGAGAAGATCTTCCTTCCCACGATGGATGCCATGAACAAAGAGGGAAGGACCTTTGAAGGTTGCCTTTACTTCGGCCTTATGATCACACCCAAGGGACCCAAGGTCATCGAGTATAACTGCAGGTTCGGCGATCCCGAGACCCAGGTAGTACTTCCCATGCTTGATGCGGATCTCTACGAGATCTTTGATGCCATATACGATCACAGGCTCAAGGATGTGGACATCAAGTGGCACGACGGAGCCTGCGCCTGTGTCATCATGGCTTCAGGCGGATATCCCGAGAAGTATGAGAAGGGTATCCCCATGAAGGGTATGGATGATAAGGGTCAGGTGGAAGGCTGCTTTGTCTACCATGCGGGCACCAAGCTTGACGAGAACGGCGGCTTCCTTACAAACGGCGGAAGGGTCATCGGCGTCACCGCAAGGGCCGGGGACCTCAGGAGTGCACTTGATAAGGCCTACGAGGGCGTTAAGCACATCGATTTCCGCGGCAAGCATTACAGAACGGATATCGGAAAGAGAGCACTTTCCGCACAATGAAGATAGGTCTTTTCGGAGGGTCATTTGACCCTGTCCATAACGGGCATATATCCATGATCAAGGGTGCCCTCAAGAAGACTGACGTGGTCATAGTGATCCCCTCCGTGAGGAATTCCTTCAAACGGGGGAGGATCCTTAATGCCGCCCCTTACAGGTACTATGAGACCTTGCATGTGGTGGAGGATATATTCGGAAAGCAGGGCAACGTCCTTGTCTCGGATATCGAGTTCTTCATCGACGGGATCAGCTATACCGTAACGACCATCGAGAAGATAAGACAGATCATTCCCGCGTTCCTCAAGGACCGGGGCTTCGGTAAGAAGGCCTCGGAACCCCATGAGTTTTATTGGATCTGCGGATCTGATATCCTGCCGACCTTCGACAAGTGGTATAGGCCTGAGGGAATACTGGAGCAGGCGGCCCTCCTGGTGGCCAAAAGGCCCGGGGACCCAACGGATATCAAGGGGGAGAAGGCCCGGCTCAAGGGGATATTCGGAGAGAACGCGAAGATAAAGACCTTCGAGATCGACGGGGTGGAGGCATCCTCTTCGGATATAAGATCACGGAGGGGGTTCGAGAAAATACCGAAAAGCGCTTTGGACTTTATCAAGACCCACGACCTTTTCCCGGAGGATGATCCCCTGGATAAGGTCAGCGACGAGGCCTTCATGTCCTTTTACGAGGCGGCGATATCCATGTACCATGTCCTGGGCGAGAAGAGGCTCCTCCACACGCTTAACGTGGGGATCTTGTCCGCAAGATATGCGGTAAGGTTCGGGGAGGATCCCGACAAGGCCCTTTTGGCGGGAGCGCTCCACGACTGCGCCAAGGAGATAGACATAAAGGATCAGCTCCGCTATGCCCTGGAGCGGTGCCCGGAACTTGCCACCGACGAGAAGCTCTACCACTCTCCCGCGGGAGCGGTGTTTGCGGGGATCCTTACGGGAGAGGAGCGCGGAGATGTCCTGGACGCCATAACCTATCACACCACGGGAAGAGCCGGTATGACGACCCTGGAGAAGATCGTATTCCTTGCGGATAAGCTGGAACCCTCCAGGACATATGCGGATCTTACAAAGATCAGAGCGGCCGCGGAAAAGGACCTGGACGAGGCCTGCCGCATGACACTTCTGTCCGTCATAGACAAGTTCAGATCCAAGGGAAGGGAGCTCCATCCGTACACCACGGGTTTTGCCTCTGACCTCGGAATAAAGATCTGAGTTATGGTATACTACAAAAAATGCTTTAAGGAGAATCACTGATGACGAGCAAAGAACTTTCGGACAAGATCGTTACTATCCTCGATTCCAAGAAGGGTATCGATATCGAAGTGCTGGATGTATCCCAGAAGACAACGCTGGCTGACTATTTCATCGTTGTAAGCGGTAATTCCACGACACAGATCAAGGCCCTTGCCGATGAGGTCGAATATGTCCTCAAGAAGGAGGATGATCTTTATCCCGATCATATAGAGGGAAGATCCGGTGACAGATGGATACTGATCGACTATAAGGACGTGGTCGTCAACGTATTCCATCCCGAGGAGCGAGCCAACTATAACATCGAGAAGCTCTGGGAGACCAAGAAGCCCGAATAATACAAAACGACAAGGTTTGTAACCGATTGTAACCATTTGTCGGCTTTTTCTCCGTTTTTTAGGTTTATCCTTTGATACGGGTGGACTGTATGAAGACGAAGACGAGAAATGTCATATATACGGCAGCATTTGTAATTGTCGTTGTTATAGGTCTCATATACAAGTTGTTCCTGTCGGGCAGGACCGACGGGATATATTTCAGCAGTAATGAAAGCGATGCATCTGATGCGTCGCTTTTCGTAACCGAATCGGAAAGCCGGCCTCTGATGATCTCCGTCTATATCTGCGGAGCCGTTGAAGAGCCGGGAGTATACGAGGTTCCGGGAGGTTCCATATTAAACGACGTGGTGGTGATGTCCGGGGGCCTTACGGAGGAAGCTGCCCGGGAGAACATCGACCTGGTCAAGATCTTGAACGAGAACGTATCGGTCTATATCCCCACGGAAGACGAGATCGACGAGGGATATTCCTCGGCCATTACCATCGGGGCGGTAACGGTGGTGCAAGAGAGTTCATCCGGACTTATCAATATAAACAGCGGAAGCTTGCAGGAGCTCATGACCCTTCCCGGCATCGGGGAGGCTACGGCCGAGGCGATAATCAGCTACAGGGAACAGACGCCCTTTGAGAAGACCGAAGACATAATGAACGTATCGGGTATAGGGGAGAGTAAATACGGGAAGATAAAGGATCTGATATGTGTCTGATCAGGTGTAACCCAGAAGTCCCCTTACGCTGACTTCTCCGCTCCTGATATCCTCTTCGCTCCCGTCGGTGAATCTGACCTTAAGGGTGTAGTCGGGATTTACCTCAAGGGCCCTGCCGATCCTGGGTGTCTCGCCGCTGTCGTGGACCGATACCACGCCCACGTCGTGTCCCGTGGTTATGCAGTGCTCCCTGTAGGAAGCCAGGAATAAATCTTCTCCGCTTCCGAGAAGGGAGGTCATGTTATCCAGTTCCTTTATGAATTCGGCGGCCAGGGCGGCTCTGTAAGTCTTCTTTCCCGTCTCCAGGAAGAGGGAGGAGGCCTTTTGGCGGATCTCCTCGGGGAAATCCGTTTCCTTCTCGTTTATGTTTATTCCGGTTCCGATGACGATGCTGCTTATAAGTCCGCTCTCGCTCTCGGAGGAAAGCTCGGTAAGAGTGCCGCTTATCTTCTTTCCGTTAAGTATGATGTCGTTTACCCACTTGACGGAAGGGGTGATACCGCACACCTTTGAGATGGCATTTATGATGCATACCGAGGTCTTGGCGGTTATGGATGAGATATCCGAGGCGTTCCTTCCGGGGCGTATCAGGTAAGAGAGATAGACACCCTTTCCCTTGGGGGACTCAAAGGATCTGCCGAGTCTCCCTTTTCCCCTGGTCTGGTGATCGGAAACGACCACGGTCCCCGTGGGGATCTTAGGGGAGGAGGCGATATCCTTAAGATAGTTGTTGGTGGAATCCACGCTATCAAGGAAGATGACATCCTTCATGCGCTCCTGTCCGAGGAAATGGAGGAGCTCACCATACCCCAGCTTATCCGGGCGGTTTTCCAGGAGATACCCTTTTTTGGTGGAGGAACTTATCTTATATCCGTCGTTCCTCAGGGATTTGACCGCGGTGTTGACGGCGGCCCTGCTGATATCCAGCCTGTTGCTCAGATCTTCTCCGGAAACATACCCCTCGGATTCCAGAAGATAGGATAGGATGTGGTCTCTTGTCGAAAGCATGGTTATATTCTATCACATAATTTGACACCGGGTGGGCGGTGTGCTAGATTATTGTAAATTTAAAAACGAAAGAGGTTTACAATGAAAACGAAAAATATGGCGATCATCGCTTTGTGCACCGCTCTCATTATCGTGGGAGCATACATAAAGATACCGCTTCCCACGGTACCTTTGACCTTACAGTGGTTCTTCGTAATGGCGATAGCGGACATCATAGGGAAGGGCAGAGCCTCCATCAGTGCCGGACTCTATGTCATCCTGGGTCTGGTGGGTCTTCCCGTATTCACCACCGGAGGCGGATTCTGGTCCATTCTGAGCCCCACCTTCGGATATTCCCTGGGATTCATCGTCACGGCCTTCCTTATCGGCTATTTGTCTGAGAAGGGAATGAACCTCTTCCTGGCAAATGCCATAGGAACGGCCGTCCTCTATGCCTTGGGAGGCGCCTACGGTTACGTTATCCTTAACTTCTTCACCGAGGGCTCGGGCATAACCCTTAAGGCTCTCGTATGGTCCTTCATGGTGCTTCCCCTGCCCGGAGATATCATCAAGATAGTTGTGGCATCCATAGTTGCCAAGAGGGTAAAAAAAGCGGTACCCAACATTTAAATCATTGACAACCGGGTCCAAAAGTGACAAAATCCAACTGTTATCGATCAAAAGCGATGAAGGGGACACGTGCCCCGTTGTCAGGGTCTTACAGAGAATCGAAGTCACCGGCTGAAAGCTTCGAAGATCACGGACGGAAGCATACAACCCCGGAGCTGCAGGAGTAAAACCTAAGGGTGTGATCCTCGCCGTTTATCCGCGTTAAGGTGTAATGAGAGGCGCTAAGGCGCAATTTGGGTGGAACCGTGCAACCATGCACCCCATTTATTACGGGGGCATGGTTTTTTATATGCCCCGAGAATGAACGGAGGAAAGAGAAATGGCAGATTTTAACAATGTCGAAGACAGAAAGAAGTTCAGACACACCGCTTCCCATATCATGGCTCAGGCGGTAAAGAGACTTTGGCCCGACACGAAGCTCGCCATAGGACCCGCCATCGAGGACGGTTTCTATTACGACTTCGACAGAGAGGAGCCCTTCTCCGAGGATGATCTCAAGAAGATCGAGGAGGAGATGAAGAAGATAGTCAAGGAGAACCTTCCCCTTGAATACTACGAGCTCCCCAGGGAAGAGGCCAGGAAGTTCATGGAGGATAAGGGCGAGATCTACAAGGTCCAGCTTATCGACGACCTTCCCGACGAGGCTACGATCTCCTTCTACAAGCAGGGTGATTTTACTGATCTTTGCAAGGGCCCCCACGTTGAGTCCACCGGCGAGATCAAGGCATTTAAGCTTACTTCCATAGCAGGTGCCTACTGGAGGGGAGATTCCAAGAATAAGATGCTCCAGAGGATCTACGGAACCGCTTTCCCCGACAAGGCTCAGCTCAAGGAGCACCTGGACAGGATCGAAGAAGCCAAGAAGAGGGATCACAATAAGCTGGGCCGTGAGCTGGAATACTTCACGACCGTCGATTACATCGGCCAGGGCCTCCCCATCATCCTTCCCAAGGGCGCGAAGACCATTCAGCTCATGCAGAGATGGATCGAGGATCTGGAGGCATCAAGGGGTTGCCAGCTCACGAAGACACCTTACTTTGCCAAGAGGGATCTTTACAAGATCTCCGGCCACTGGGATCACTATCGTGACGGCATGTTCATTCTGGGCGACCCGGACGATGAGACCAAGGAGTGCTTTGCCCTGCGCCCCATGACCTGCCCCTTCCAGTACCCGGTGTTCCTGAACCGC
>DNAE01000178.1 GCA_003543635.1 Clostridiales bacterium
CACAGGTGGGACCTATGTAGGACCCGTTTCAGGTCCCATTTCCTTCGAAAAGGAGGTTTTTGTGTATCATGGCATGTTCACCTCTATGGTGAGGAGGCGGTCTTTAAGCCATCATAAAGGGAGACGGTCTCATAACCGTTCTCCCTGAGAAAATCCGAAAGGAGCTTATTTATCTCCCTGTCATCTTCGACTATAAGTATCTTATTCATATTCTATCCCACTATTTTTCCTCGACGATATTGAAACGCAGGGTCGAAGACAGTCCCCAATCGGGGAAGGAAACGGTAACGGATGCGCTCCCCGTGGTGCCGAGGCTCTTTACGTAGAAGCCTCCCATACCGCCGTTTATATCGGGACCCAGTACCTCTATGTCCCCGGAGGTCCTGATCTCCGGAGTCCTGTTAAAGAAGTTCATCACATTGCCGAACTCGTCCGTTATCCTGATCCTTACCGCGGCCACGTCGTAGGTCGCCCCCTCGGTCAGGACATCCGACGAGGCATTAAGCTCCATGCCAAGCTTTGACATGGCGCCCTTGACCACGGTCTTCACCACCTTGCCGTCCCTTATGCCTTCGAACCTGAAGGTGGTCGCCTGACCGCCCCAGTTTCCTATATACTTCCCGAAAAGCATATATGCATCGGAGAACTTCATCTTATAGCGCAGGACCGCCTCCGCCATGGAGAGCTTCATCTTGAAGGGCATATTCTCCATGCCGTACATGGCGGAGAAATTAAGGGCATCCCGGACTATCCTGTTCTGCCTGTCGGAGAACCCCTCCTGCTCCTTCATCTGATCCCCGATGAAATCGTCCACGAGGATGGGCGGGCAGGTCATGTTCTTATAGGAAGACATCTTATGGGTATATTCCTTGATAAAGACATCGTTCTTATACATCTTCACGCTGTCGCAGTTTGTGAAGATAAAGATCTCTCCCCGGTTCCCCGCGGGATGCTCTCCGATATCCATGGAGGAGCTGACGCATAAGACGGGGTCGATATCCCTGTTCTGGCTCGCATAGACCGCCGCCGCAAGCTTCGGATTCCTGAACATATCCGTCACGCCGTGGTAGCAGATGCGGTCCCCGGAACCGAAGTCCCGGTGGGTATTGTAGTCGAACATGCACCATCCGAAGGATCCCGCGATATCCCCGTGTCCCGCGACGCTGTCCAGAACGTTACAGTGGCGCAGGGCGTGCTCCTGCCGGTGCAGCTCGTCGTCGAAGGATTTGGTGGGATACATATGTCCGTTGTATTCGCTTATGAGATAGGGCTTCGAAGGGTCTGATGTCACCGCCCTCTTTCCTTCGCACCCGGGGTTCTTTCCGTTGTGGCTGAAATCGTTATAGGCGTAGACGTCCTCCAGGAGAGAACTCTTCTTGAGGTACCTGACTCCTGAGGTCTGCCTGCCGGGATCCAGCTCCCTTGCGACCTTATTGGTACGCGTATAAAGCTCGTCGCAGTCCACGGACTCGTTTATCCTGACACCCCACAAGATGATGGAAGGATGGTTCCTGTACTGCTCCACCATCTCCTTGGTATTCAGGACCGCCTGATCCTTCCACTTATCGTCACCGATATTCTGCCATCCCGGGATCTCGGTAAAGACCAGAAGGCCCAGTTCATCGCACCTGTCGATGAAGTGACGGGACTGGGGATAGTGGGATGTACGCACCGCGTTAAGACCCAGTTCCTTCTTTAGGATCTCCGCGTCCAGACGCTGCTGGGACTTCGGCATGGCATAGCCCACGTAGGGCCAGCACTGATGGCGGTTTAAGCCCCTGATCTTCACCTTGACGCCGTTAAGGTAGAATCCGTCCTCACGGAAGACCGCATCCCTGAATCCGAAGCGGGTGGTAAAGCTATCCTCCCTGCCGCCGTTCTTAAGCGTCACGGTAAGTTCGTATAACTGAGGGTCGTCGATGCTCCAAAGGAACGGGCTTTCTATCTTGATGTCAGCTTCGGGAAGAAGGGGTCCCGAATATACGACCTCCCCCGTCTTAACAGACGATACGGATGCGGAAAGCTCTCCCGTGCCCTCCACCGCCGTACTTATGTGCATATCTCCCGACATGGAAGCTCTCACAAAGACATCCCTTATATGGTCCGCGGGCTTGACTTCAAGACTCACTTCCCTGTAGATGCCCCCATAGGTCATGTAGTCAATGACAAAACCGAAGGGCGGGATATTAAGGTCCTCCCTGCTGTCGCACTTGACCTCCAGGACATTATCCCCTCCGAACATAAGGTGCTCCGTAAGATCCACGGTAAAGGCCGTATAGCCGCAGGAATGTACTCCGGCGGAAACTCCGTTAATGAAGACCTCCGCCTCGTGTGCCACGGCTCCGAAGGTCACATATACCTTCGACCCTTCCCAATCCTCAGGAGCGAAGAACCTCTTCCTGTAAAGGGAGAGCATCTGATACACCTCTTCGGAGAAGTAGTTTAAGGGAGTCCGCGCCACGGTGTGGGGGATCCGCACCTGCTCCATGGACTCATCAGGCGTATCAGGGGAATAAACGGGAGACCACAGCCATCCGTTATTAAGGTCGATCTTCATATTCAGCCTCCGATCCTCTCGATCGTATATATCCTGGAACCGAAGTCCGGATAGTATCTCATATTCTCGTTATAGCCGCCGGAGGCAAAGGCGCTCCGGAGGTGGACGCCGGCATACATCATGGCATCCCCGTACATGTCGTGGGATTCCTCTTCGGATCTCATCTTATAGAATCTGGCGATGGTCCTATGCTGAAGACTATCCTGCTTCACGTGGATCGGCGCCACATAGTTGATGAGCCCTCCGAACTCCCTGAGATCGAACTTCATCTTCCTGCCGGCAATATGGTATTTAAAACTCTCCTCAAGGCCCTTGGGCTTAAGAACTCCCCACTGGGCATTGGGATGGGTCAGGAACTGCATGGTCATGGAGACTGCGGAGGACCTGTCGGGGGACACCACCGTCCAGGAGGTATCGTTTCCGGGAAGGACTTCCAGAAGGCTCATTCCCGGAGCACCGAGGGCATCGCCGTCGCAGGATCTCGAATCGTTAACGGAAGATCCCCTGTAAAACCTTCCGAACTGCATAACCTCCCGCCACTTCTTATACATGGCTATCTGGGCGGTGACCGCGTCGATATCGTCCTTGCTCATGTCCACGAGATTACACTCATATCCCAGGACGCCGAAGGATGCCACATTGAACCTGGTCTCGATGGGGGTACGCCTTAAGGTCTGGTGGTTCGGACAATCCGACACGTGGCTCGTCACGCAGGACATGGGATAACCGTAGCTGTAGCCGTTTTGTATCTCCGCCCTGACCGCCGCGTCCGTGTCGTCGCTCCCCCAGATCTGGGGGAAGTAGGAAAGGATCCCTAGGTCGAACCTGTTACCTCCCGAGGCACATCCTTCGAAGAGGATCTCCGGAAACTTCTCCGTGAGCTCCTTCATGATCCTGTAAAGGCCCAGGATATATCTGTGGGTGACCTCCCCCTGCCTGTCAGGAGGAAGGGACCTCGAGAATACGTCCGAGAAATTGCGGTTCATGTCCCACTTAACGTAGGAGATATCAGCCGATGAGAACACGTGGCTCATGACGCGGATGATGTGGTCCTGGACCTCCTTGGAGGACAGATCCAGAATGATCTGGTTCCTTCCCTCGGAGTGCTCCTTCCCGGGGATCTCCATGGCCCATTCCGGGTGGGCCAGGTAAAGACCGCTCTCACGGCTCACCATCTCGGGTTCCACCCAGATGCCGAAGTCCAATCCCAGGGCCCGGACCTTATCGCAAATGCCCTTCAATCCCCCGGGGAGCTTTCCCGTATCCGGGAACCAGTCGCCCAGGGACGTGGTATCGTCGTTACGCTCACCGAACCATCCGTCATCCATGACGAAAAGCTCGATCCCCACCTGCTTCGCCTTACGGGCGAGCCTCAGGAGCTTGCCCTCGCTTATCTTAAAGTAGGATGCCTCCCAGGAATTCAGGAGAACTGGCCGAAGTCTGTCCTTCCACGGACCGCGCAGGATATGCTTCGACACGAAGTCGTGCATCTGCCCGCTCATTCCGTTATATCCCCGGTGGGAATATGTCATGACCGCTTCCGGGGTCAGGAAGGACTCTCCTTTCTCTAATTTCCATTCAAAGGAATCGGGATTGATACCCGACAGGAACCTCACCTTGCCGTAGGGGCTCTTCTCCACCGACTCGTAGTGGTTGCCGCTATAGACGAGATTAAATCCGTAGACATCACCGTAGTCCTCGGTGCAGCCCCTTTTCGACAACATTACGAAGGGGTTGGCGCGGTTGGAGGAATTACCCGTATATGTGGAGTTCACGAGGCGGGCGGAGGACACGGACATATCCGTGCGCTTCATCTCCCTGGCCCAGGCACCCGTGAAGGTGGTGAAGACATAGTTATCCGGGTCGAAGTCGATCTGGGTGCTCATGATCTTCCGGATCCTTACCGCGGAGTCCGAAAAGTTAGTAAGCCTTGTCATCCTGGTGATGACATCGGTCTCGGAATAAACGGTATAGATAAGTTCCAAAGAAAGTCCGTTGGCCTTATCTGAAAGGGTGATCGTCAGCACCTCCGCCGAGGGACCGTAGGATGTGGGAAGACCTTCGCTTCCCCCGTCCCTTCCCGTGCTTTGGGAATACTCCGAATAGAGAAGATCGGAGGTCATGCTGCCGTCGGGGTTCACCACTTCAATGAAGGCCTCCCTGACGTCACCCTTGCCGTAGGAACTCATCTCCAGACGCATATCCTCCAGGGAGAAGTTCTTCTGTTCCGCGGAATAGACCACGGAGGTTCCCGGGGCGAACTCGTGCTGTTCCGTGAGGCCGTCCTCACTGTCCAGACGGATCTTACGCCCGTAGTAGAGATGTTCCATATGTCCCGATCCCAATACCTTCATGGCATAGGTGGTATGCTCGGTATCCAGGATGAACAGGGGACACTTATCGCCTTTGACCGTAATCATAAATCAACTCCTGGCCTTTATCTCGGATGTGATCTCATTCATCTTCTTATCTGTAAGGATATACTTTCTCTTGAATACAAACAACGCCGCCACCAGAAGTAATATGGGGGTCAGGGTCATAACCATGCGGAGTCCGAAGACGGCGCCGGTATCGATGGTCTCCACCACGTTGTTCCTGATGGAATCGACCTTGGCCAAAAGGACGTTAAGATCCATATCCACTTCGCTCTGCTCCTGGATGTTGAAGACCGCCAGGCAGATGGAAGCCACCAGGGCAGCCACACCGGAGGCGAGCTTGACCACAAAGGTCTGCATGGAGAAGATGACCGACTCGTCCCTTCTCGAATTCTTGAACTCACCGTAGTCACAGGTGTTGGCCAGGAAGATGGTACAGATGACGTTCAGGATACCCACGGCACTCATGATGAAGAAACCGGGAACGAAGAAGGGATAAACACTCTTTGTGCCCAGGAGGGAGAGTGCCAGGAGGATCAGGTATCCGCCGATGGCGGAGAATACGCCCACATAGAAGATCTTGATGGTATCGAAGGCCTTACGCAGAAGGGGGAAGAAGAGCATCATCGCCAGGATCTGCATGCCGCCGGAGAAGGTATTGAACAGAGTGTAGTTACCCTGCCAGTTGGAGCCCGCCAGATCGTACTTGAAGAAGTAGATGAGCAGGTTGGATGTGATATAGGTAGCCGTATTGAAGAGCACTATGGTTATGACCACCGTCATGGCCTGGTCGTTACCCACAAGGGCCTTGAACATCTGTCCCACGGAAGCCGTCTGCATATCCACGGAGGACTTCTCCTTGATGCAGAAGCAGGTGATCCCGATGAAGATGATAAAGAGGACGCCCACTATGACGGAGAACGCTCTGAAGCCCAGGCGCTCCACCTCCAGGGTGGAATTCATGGTGAGATCCGCCGTGAGGTCTTCTGCGGACGAGACCGCTTCGAAGGCGGCGTGGTCCACATAGAAGACCAGGCCGGCCTCGGAAGCGGAGTCCGAATCCATAACAAACTCGACCTTTGAGGTCGTGGGGGAAACACCGTTTAAAGTAAACTCGTAGTCCGTATTGTCGCTGTTAAATACATAGGCACCTGAGAAGGCCCTGGAAGATCCCGTGATGTCGACGGAGACCGAAGCAGCGGAACGGTCCAGTACGTTCGAAGTGGGATTGCCGTCCTCATCCAGTTCTATAACGTAGGTGGAAAAGGAGGTATCGGCGGATGTGAAGCTTTTCGTGATATTAGTCGTGCTGTTGGCGTTGAGGGCATTTCCCATGGCTGTTACCGCCATAACCGTCACGATGGTGACGATAGCGGAGCCCACGCCTGCGCAGGAACGGCCCAGGGCGGATAATCCCTCCCTCTCCTTACCGCCCTCGGTGAAGGCGGGGATCATGGACCAGAAGGGGATATCCATCATGGTATAGGTAACACCCCAGAGGATATAGGTGACCGCCGCATAGGCAACAAGGCCCTTACCGTCCAGGGACGGGGGTGCCGAGAACATCAGTATGAGGATGACGGCATTGGTGATGGTACCGATCATGAGCCAGGGACGGAACTTGCCCCAGCGGGTCTTGGTCTTGGCGACCACGATGCCCATGATGGGATCGTTAAAAGCATCAAATACCCTCGCCACCAGGAGTATGATACCCATGGCGATGGCGCTCGTCTTCAATATGTCCTGGAAGTAGTAAAGGACATAGGAAGCGGAGAGCATGTAGACCATATCCTTACCCACGGCGCCTATGCCGTAGGCGAATTTCTCAAGACCCGTTAAACCTTTCTTCTTCTCCATACGCTTTACTCCTTTCTTCCCATGGCGATCTTAACGACTTCGTATGCTCCGTCGTAGATACCTATGGACTTGTTGCGGACTATACTTTCACACATTCCCTGAAGTACCGTATCATCCTCCAGGAACAGGGATATCATCTGCAAAGTATGGGGTATGTCCCTGCACTCCAGGGTGCCGTCCCCCAACTCCGCCGAGTGGATCGCACCCCACTGCTCGTGGCCGCCGATCCTCTGTATAAAGAGCTTGGGCACCGGATAGAAAGCCAGCTCCGAGGGCTTGGTGACCAGGACATCGCAGGACCTCATGAGAAGGTTCGTCGCATACACCGCCTCGAAGATATTCTCGTGGCAGAAGACATGTATACCGGATACATCTCCTTCCAAAGCGGAGGAACAGAAGGAAACCGTATCTTCCCAATCGTTAAAGTGGGTGGTGGAAACGCTGTCCATACCGGGAACCGCCTTCAAAAGGTCGTCCCAGACATTCCTGTAGTCGCCGATATTAACGTAGAGGGCCGCCCTGCCGGAACCGATCGCCGGCATGAGCTCCTTGATGATCGCCGCGAAGATCTCCTTCTGGGCACCCGCTCCGCCGATGGTGAGCAGGAACCTCATGGGCTTTCCCGAGGCCTTACGGGAAAGACGGCGGGAACAATCCTCCTCGATATTCGACACGAGCTCGTGGTCTATATAGTGTCCCGTATACTTGAGGTCCGACGCGGGCATGGGCTTTAAGACCTTATCCTTATCCATGCCGTTACAGATCCGGTATCCCTGATATGCATACCGGGTCTGGATGGTATGGATACTTCCCTCCGCGTAGTGCAGTGCCATGGGCCAGTTATCGGGGATCGCATTGACCACGTACTTCATCCCCGCGTGAAGGGCCGCCTGGGCGGGCCACACGTGGGTCGCCACCACGGGGATATCCTTGGGGACGGAAGCGAAGACAGGTGCCATGAGCTCCGCATTCTTCTGGTCAGCCGCGTTATAGGAAAGCTTCCTGAAGCCCTCGTAGTTCAGGGGCTCCCAGAAAAGGGTATTGAAGAGCGGTATCTTTTGTGAAAGGCGCGATCCCATGGAATAGAGATCGTTCTGGGCCGATATGACCTTGGTGCAGGTGGTCTCCGGATAGGAGTTAAGGTCCATCCAATAGGGGATATATCCCATGGAGTTCGCCGCGGAAGCTATGGCCATGGAGATCCTGTAGTGTCCGAATCCCATCCTGATGTTTCCCACGATGATGCCCTTTGAAGAAGAGAATCCCGAGCAGGTTCCGTCCGGGGCGTCGCCTATGGCCACATTCTTAACCCCCAGCATGTCGCCGATATATTCGTTCTCCACGATCCTTGCGGAATACTTCCTGGAGGAATCGTCACCGAACTTCTTCACGTAGTTCCTCTTGGAACGCAAAGCCTTCTTTACGACCGACGCGGAATGAACGTTACCGAATACGCTTTCAGATCTGTCCATGTTACACCTCCCTCACCGTGATGCCGCACAACAGGATATCCACCACCTCGTTAAGGTAGTCGTTGTACTTTCTTCCGGAACCCTTCATGACATTCTCCTCGAAAAACCTCTCCAGGGACGCCTCCATCATTATCTTGAAGATCTTGGGATCGGCGGACTCCCTGATAACGCCCTCTTCCTTGCCCTGCTCCAGGAGCTTAAAGGCGGGCTCCCAGCCGGTCTCCAGGCGCTTTTGAAGTTTCTTATAGACCTTGGGGTACTTCTCCTTCAAAGGATAGAGCTCCTGAAAATTGATATTCCTGTAGCCCTCGGGCATGGCGGATAAGAACCTCCTTATCTTCTCCAGGATGGAGGAAGAAGGAGCCTCCAATATCTCCTGCTCCCTTGCCTTTATATTGTCGAATACATAGTCCACCATCTCCATAAAGATCTCGTCCTTACTTGAGAACTCCTTATAGATGGTCTTCTTGGATATCTTAAGTTCCTCGGCCACGTCATCCATGGTGAGCTTAAGGCCCTTTTCGTTGAAGACCTGTATAGTTCCCTTAAGTATCTTCTCGCGTGTCTCGTTGATCATAGATAAGCTCCTTCGGAAACCAATTC
>DNAE01000127.1 GCA_003543635.1 Clostridiales bacterium
GGTGCTCGTGACCGGACTTGAACCGGTACGGATTTTACTCCGACGGATTTTAAGTCCGTTGCGTCTGCCAATTCCGCCACACGAGCCTATCCGTTAAGTGCCAAATGATAATATCACTTGATACTCTGTGTGTCAAGTCGGTTGTTTCACTTTCGTTACAGGGGTCTAAAACAATTGCTTTATTTATCATGTTGAATTATATTTTTCTTATATAAATTTTAAAGTGAGGTATTTATATGCTTTTGGGCTCCGATGATAACGACAACAAATTGTTCGGAAATACCAATCCCGACAACTCCGAGAAAAAGGATCCTGATGTGCAGCCTCAGGGTCTGTTCAACAGCTCTTACAACAACGATAACAAGGAAGAGGCGGCATCAGAGGATGATGTGGTCTCCTCCCCTTTCATGGTCTCCTTCAAGGCAAACGATCCCGTTAACTCGGTATCCGAGAAACTCAAGGAGAATTCTTCCGAGGAAGCAGAGCCTGAATTCACGGGTCTCAACAATCTTAAGCCCCTGGATAATATAGACGACATAAAGGATCTTGACGATCTCGACAGACTTTACGGAACGCCCTCCGTACCCGAGTCCGCTCCCGTTGTTCCCGATGGTGTGGCAACTTCAAATCCCGTACCCGACACGGCAGAAGATCCCTTCGGATTCGACGATGAGTTCGGTGACTTTGAATTCGACTCTTCCATCTCCGCTTTCAAGCCCCTTGCCCAGCCCGGTGCAACGGAGCCCGTTCACACAGACAATGCAGAGCCCAAGAAGATAATCGAGAAGAAGGAAGAGATCAAAGAGCAGTTCAAAGAGGAGATAAAGGAAGAAGTTAAGGAGGAGATCCCTCCCGTTATCGACGAGGAGCTCAAGAAGGAGTTCGAACCCGAGGGACCCGATTTCCCCAAGGCCGACGATCCCCTCTTCATCGACGATGATCCCGATTTCAAGCAGTTCGCCAAGAAGAGTCCCTTCAAGGCAGGTGACGATCTTGATTTCGCTACGTCCTCAAAGGCTAATTCATCCTTTGCAAATACGGAGAACAACGGAGAAGCTCCCATCCCCGAAGATATCAAGGTAGAGGATGAGAAGCAGGATATCCCCGACATCACTTCCTTCAAGGAAGAGGCTCCCATCCCCGAGGATGCCATAGAGAATGAGACTCCCTCCAACCTTCAGACATACGGAAAGGTTTCCTCAGGAGTTAATGCCTTCGGCAAGAGACCCCATAAGAAGGATGTTTCCAAGAAAGAAGAACATGCTCCCGCCCCTAAGGCCCAGGAGCCCGTTAAGGAGGAGCCTGAGAAGGAAGAGCCTGTTCCCGTTCCTGCACCTAAGACAGAGGAACCCAAGAAAGAAGCTCCCGCTCCCAAGGCCCACGAGCCAAAGAAGGAAGCTCCCGTTCAGAAGTCAGCCCTTACACCCAAGCCTCCCATCAAGAGGCCTGCTAAGAACGTTGCAGCCAAGGCTCCCGCAGCTTCCGACGATGCGTCCGCCGCTCCCTCCCCCTTCGTACCTAAGGGCGGATACAGACAGCAGCCCCCGAGACCCGCTAACCGTCCCGGAGCACGTCAGCCTCAGCCTTCCCAGGCACCCCAGCGTCCCGCTGCAGCGGCACAGTCTCAGCATCAGAGAAAGTCTCATACATCCAACATCTCTCCTGTTACCACGACTAAGACTAAAAATACCGGTAAGGATAAGGCAAAGAGAGATCCAGGAAGAAAGACGCTTATCGCACTTATCGCGATCCTTGCCCTCTTCTTCGTAGTCGTATGGTTCCTGGACGACGGCATCAAGCTGTTCAATAAGGATAAGGACGAGAAGACCATCGTTACCACAACAGTCGAGCAGACAGAGAGCAACAATGCGGCAGATGAGTCGAAGGAGTCTTCTGAAGTAACTGAACCCGTTACCGATGCTACAACTGAAGCACCCACGGTCGCCACCAGCGAAGAGACTTCCGAAGCTACGACTTCCGCCACAACAGAAGCTACCACCGAGGCTACAACAGAGGCAACAACGGAAGCCACCACTGAGGCAACCACTACTACGACCACAGAGGCTACTACGGAAGCTACGACTACTACCACAACGGAAGCAACACAGGCTCCCTCCGGCAGCAATGACGTACACTTCAGCTACACCATCACAAACGCTTCCACAACGACAGACGGTTGTAAGTTCGATATCGCCGTAACCAATACGGGCAACGACGATGTTAACTTCAGCAGCGCCATCTCCCAGCTTGAGATAACCATCAGCGCAGGCGGTTCAACCATCAACTCCATCTCCTCCGAGTACTTCACCTTCTCGGCAGCCGACGGAGAGAACACATTCGTTGGTACTCCCTCTTCCTTCACGGTACCCGCAGGTCAGACAGTTAACATGACCCTCGAGTGCTCCGCAGGACAGAGCCTGCCTCACTTCACGATAAGCAATTATCACTTCACCAACAAGTAAACAAACTCGGGGCCTTCGGGCCCCGTTTCTTTGCTACTAAACAGGCTGCCCGAGGGCAGCCTGTTGTTTATGTTATTTCTTTAATCTCGCAGTTTATTATTTTTCGATCTTCATGCCCGAAAGGAAAGCGTTGATGAAGCCGTCCAGCTTGCCGTCCATAACGGCGTCCACGTCTCCCTCCTCATATCCGGTCCTCAGGTCCTTAACGAGGGTATAGGGGCAGAATACGTAGGATCTGATCTGGCTTCCCCAGGCAATATCCATCTGATTACCCTTAAGGTCTTCGATCTTCTCCATCTGTGCTGCCTGGGCAAGGGCAAAGAGCTTCGCCTTCAGCATATTCATGGCCGTTTCCCTGTTCTGTATCTGGGATCTCTCGGACTGACATGCAACCACAACGCCCGTGGGGATATGGGTAAGTCTGACGGCGGAATCCGTCTTATTGATGTGCTGACCACCCTTACCTGTGGATCTGTAGGTATCTACTCGAAGATCCGAGGGATCGATCTTGATCTCAATGGTATCGTCGAGTTCCGGCATGACCTCGCAGGATGCGAAGGATGTGTGTCTTCTTCCCGCGGAATCGAAGGGCGAGATCCTGACGAGTCTGTGGACACCGATCTCGGATCTTAAGAATCCGTAGGCATTCTCACCCGTCAGCATAAAGGAGCAGGACTTGATGCCCGCCTCGTCTCCGTCCAGATACTCCAGGACCTTGATCTCGTAGCCGTGGGCTTCTGCCCATCTGGTGTACATCCTGTAGAGCATGCTCACCCAGTCCTGAGCCTCCGTTCCGCCGGCACCGGCGTGGAGTGTAACGATGGCATTGTTCTTATCGTACTCACCCGTAAGGAGAGTCTCGAGACGCATGGTCTCGAAGTCGTTCTTGAACTTATTCACTCCCGCTGTCAGTTCCTCGAGGGAGTCGAGATCCTCCTCCTCGTTGGCAAGCTCGCAAAGGGCGAGAAGGTCTTCCCTCTCATCACTGAGATCGTTAAAGTTATCCACCCTCTTCTGAAGTCTCTTGAGCTTTGTCTGGAGGCTCTGGGCCTTCTCCACATTATTCCAGAAATCAGGTTCCTGTGTCCTGGCCTCTAGCTCACTGATCTCGGTCATGGTGTGATCGATGTGAAGAGAGTCCTTAAGCTTGCTCAGGGGCTCCTCATAGGACTCCAGGTCAAGCCTGATGTTATCAAATTCAAGCATTCGCTTTTTCCTTCCTTAACTGCTCTGTAAATTCCGCAAGTCTCTCCATGGCCTTCTTGATATCGTCCATGGATGCGGCATAGCTGATCCTTACATGTCCCTCGCCGCTGACGCCGAAGGCATTACCGGGAACGATGGCAACGCTCTTCTCCATCAGGAACCTCTCGCAGAACTGCTCGGAGTTAACGCCGAGGCCCTTGATGGAAGGGAATGCGTAGAAAGCACCGTAAGGGGTGAAACATGTAAGTCCCGCCTCCTTAAAGCCGTTCAATACGACACGGCGTCTGTGGTTATACTCGTCCCTCATGAGCTTGATCTGGTCGTCTCCGTTATTTGCGGCCTCGATCACGGCAAACTGTGAGGTGGACGGAGCACTCATGATGCAATACTGATGGATCTTCGTCATGGGAGCTATAAGCTCCCTGGGGCCAACCGCATAGCCGATACGGAATCCCGTCATGGCGTAGGACTTGGAGAAACCGTTGATCATGATCACACGGTCACGGAGCTCCTCGAACTTGATGAGGGAACTGGGCTTATCGTCGATGTAATTGAGCTCACAGTAAAGCTCGTCGGATACAACGATTATGTCAGGATGACGCTGCAGTACATCCCTTATTCCCTTGAGATCCTCCATGGTCATTACGGCACCGGTGGGATTGCTGGGGAAACCCATGATGATCATCTTAGTCTTGTCGGTGATGGCATTCTCCAGATCCTCGGGAAGGAGCTTGAAATCATCCTCCTGCCTTGTGGATACAACAACGGGAACACCGTGGGCAAACATGACAGCCGCCTTATATGCGACGAAGCAGGGCTCGACGATGATGACCTCATCACCGGGGTTGATCAAAGCCCTTGCGGCAAGGTCCAGACCCTCGGAACCGCCCACCGTTATCAGGCATTCGCCCGAGGGGTCGTAGGATGCTCCGTACCTTCTCTTAACATAGTCGGTGATCGCCGCCTTGGACTTCTGGTAACCTGCGTTGGGGGAATAATGGGTATATCCGTCGATAAGGGAATTGATACCCGCCTCCCTTATGCTCCAGGGGGTTACAAAGTCAGGTTCGCCGATGGACAGCGATATGACCTCCTTCATCTCGGAAGCAAGGTCGAAAAACTTTCTTATGGCGGAGGGCGGTACGGCCTTTACCACCTCGGAAAGCTTATCGTCATAATTTATACTCATAATACGATCGCCTGCCTGTCATCAGTTTTCTCAACGTCGAACTTTACACCGTTATCCTTATATTTCTTAAGGATAAAGTGTGTAGCCGTGGAAAGAACTCCCTCAAGTGTTGCCACCTTGTTATATACGAAGCTGGCGATATCCTTGAGATTATCGTCCTCGTAGATCAGCATCAGATCAAAGCCGCCGGACATGAGATAACATGCCTTGACCTTGTCATACTGGCTGAGGACCTGGGCTATGTGATCGAAGCCCTGATTCCTTGCAGGTGTGATCCTTACCTCGATCATCGCCGTGACGTGATCGGGATATGTCTTCTCCCAGTCGATCTGGGCCTTATATCCGAGGATTATCTTATCGTCCGTAAGCTTCTTGATCTCCGCGGCGACCTCTTCCTCGGAAACACCGAGCATAAGAGCCGCATCCTTGGGAGATGTTCTCGCGTCTTTTTCCAACAACCTCAACAATTCAATCTGGTCAATCATATTTGATCCTCCGAAAAGTTATATCAACTTATGATTGTACCACATGAACCGAATAATTAAAATCAGACGAATCTGTATCCGCAGGCGTGATATACCTTCTTCCCCGCGGGGATGACAGGTGTCGTAAACTCCTTGATATTAACGGCGTTGGGATACATCTGAGCCTCGAGGCAGATTCCGGAATAGGGAGAATAAGGGATATCACCCTTCTGATCTTCTGTTCCGCCCAAGTGATTGCCGCAGTAGAGCTGGATACCGGGCATATCCGTGAGGGTCTCCATGGTCCTCGATCCGGCGGGATCCTTGAGACGGGCTACCACAGTGAATTCACCCTCTCTGGAATCAACGCAGTAGTTGGAATCAAGTCCCTTGCAGTCTGCGATCTGGGGATCAGCGGAGATGATCGCCTTTTCGACGCGGTCAAATTCCCTGAAATCGAAGTCGGTTCCCGCCACATCGATGAAACCGCCGTCGGGGCAGTTGAACTCGTCCTTGTGGGTGACCTTATCGGAAAGCACCATGAGGAGATGATCCTTTATGCTTCCCGCATTATGTCCGCTGAGATTGAAATAAGAGTGATTGGTGGGGGCGAAGATCGTCGCCTTGTCGGATATTCCGGAGTAAAGGATAAGGAGCGTATTGTCCGTAAGCCAAGCGTAGAGCACCTGTGCCTTGAGGTTTCCGGGGAAGCCGCAGGCTCCGTCGGGGGAATTATAGGACAGAAGGAGCGCGTCGGAATATGCGCCGGCAATACCGGGGATACCCGACTCGGCTATGATGGAATCAGCCTCCGCTACGGAGAGCTCCTTTCCCTCCCAGAATACGTTCTGGAAAGCGGGAACACCGCTGTGGAGATTGTTGGGGCCGTCGTTAACGGGAGCCGTATACTCGACACCGTCGATGGAATATCTTGCTCCGGAGATCCTGTTGGCACTCCTTCCCACAACGGAACCGTGGTTGGCGCCGTTATTCATATATTCGTCAAGACCCTTGCATCCGAGCATGATATCAGCCCTATTACCGTCCTTATCGGGAACGATAAGGGACTCGATCAATGCACCGTAGTTAAGGATGGTGCAGGAAAGTCCGTCCTTCCCTTCGAGGTAGTATCTGTTGGAGATACCCTCATACTTCTTGGGATCCTTGGCGGAAAGGTACGCTTCTTTTCTGATGCTCATATGCTCGTCTCCTTTATATTACTGTTCTTCTGATGATACCTGGGGTTCGAACTCCATCTTCTCGTTCATTATCTTCCTGGAAGCTATGGCCTCCTCCGCGAGTTCGATGAGCCTCTCCTGGCTGTCGAGTTTAATCTTACCACGAAGATCCGTTTTATGATATGTCCCGTCTTCGCTCAGGAAATGAGCCCTTATGGTATCGTTAAGTTCCGTATCGAGGATCTCCATGACCCTCTTTCTGCAGTCCGGATCCTCCACGGGGAACATGAGCTCCACCCTTCTGTCAAGATTCCTGGGCATCCAGTCGGCGGAGGCAAGATAGAGATCCTCGTGCCCCTCGTTGAGGAAATAGAATATCCTGGAGTGCTCAAGGAATCTTCCCGTGATGGATCTTACTGTTATATTCTCGCTCAAGCCCTTAACTCCGGGACGGAGGCAGCAGATGCCCCTTACTATCAGATCGATGACGACACCCGCCTGGGAGGCCTTGTAGAGCTCCTTGATTATGGTGCCGTCCACCAGGGAGTTGATCTTGGCGACGATCCTTGCCTCCTTACCCTCCGATGCATTCTCCGCCTCTCTCCTGATCTTCTTTACGAAGTAGTCCTTCATAAGGATGGGCGCGGGAATGAGCCTGTTCCAGCTCTGGGGGATGGAATAACCGGAGAGCATATTAAAGAACTCCGACGCATCCTCTCCGAAGCTCTCGGAGGCTGTGAAAAGACCGATATCCGTATATATCTTTGCCGTTATGTCGTTATAGTTACCGGTGGCCAGGTGAAGGTATCTTCTGATGCCGTCCTCTTCCCTTCGTACCACCAGGGTGATCTTACTGTGGGTCTTAAGTCCCACAAGGCCGTAGATAACATGGCATCCGGCCTTCTCAAGGGTCTTTGCCCAGTTGATGTTGTTCTCCTCATCGAATCTCGCCTTGAGCTCGACCAATACCATGACCTGCTTGCCGTTCCTTGCGGCCTCAAGAAGGGATGATATGATGGGCGACTGCGCCGATACCCTGTAGAGGGTCTGCTTGATGGCAAGGACGTTGGGATCGTTGGCAGCCTGTCTGACGAATTCCAACACGGGCTCGAAGCTCTCGTAGGGATGATGGACGATGCGATCCTTTTCCCTTATCTTATCGAATATATTATCCAGGTCCTCGTCGAACATGGCGGGAGCCGCCGGGGTATGGGGCTTATATCTCAAGTGCTTATAGGATTCCTTGCCCAAAGCGGAATTCACCTTGGAAAGGAAGGTCAGGTCGATGGGACCGTTGACGCTGAAGATATCCCTCTCCCTTATGTGGAGTTCGCTTACTATGAACTCCAGAAGATCGGGATCGATGTCATCCTCGACCTCAAGTCTTATGATCTTTCCGTATCTCCTCTTCCTGACCTGCTCCTCGATCTCCTTGAGCAGATCCTCCGCCTCATCCTCGTCGATGTCGAGATCGGCATTTCTCATGATCCTGTAGCATCCCGAGGCAACCACCGTCTGACCGTGGAAGAAGGTGTGTACATTCGCCTTGATGATCTGCTCCACGGGGACAAAGTAGACGGAACCATCATCTTTCACCAGTTTATAGAGCCTGGGAACGACGTTGGGGATCTGTAAGGTCGCGTAGTTAACGTTGCTCTTCTCTCCCTTATGCTCCTTGGAGGACAGAAGGCTCTCCTCCCCGTCCAGCATGACACACATGTTGAGCATCCTGTTATAGATAAGGGGGAACGGCCTTCCGGAGTCCACCGCCATGGGAGATATGATGGGGTAAAGCACCGAAGCGAAATACTCATCGGCACTGTGCTTCATGGTCTCGTCCAGATCCTCGTAATCCGCGAGGAAGATATTCTCCTGGCGAAGGGAAGGCAAAAGCGACCTGTTATAGGTGGAATACATGAGGGCCATGGATTCACGGGTCTTCGCATCGATACGGGTGAGCTGTTCCTTGACGGTAAGTCCCGCAATATCCTTCTCCTCGAAGTCCACACTGGCCATATCCCTGAGGGATGCGACCCTTACGATATAGAACTCGTCCAGGTTGGATGCGGTTATGGAAAGGAAATTTAATCTTTCCAGCAAGGGGTTCTTCGTGTCCCTTGCCTCGTGGAGTATCCTGTCATTGAACTCCAGCCAGCTGAGCTCCCTGTTGAAGAACCGGTTATCCTTTGTCATCTGCTCCTTCTTGGAGGTTTTCTTCTTGCTCTTCTTTACTTCCTTGGCCATTACAACTGTCTCCTGAATCTTATCTGCGGCTTAATGCCGATAACTTCTTCGAAAAGCCCGCTCCTGTGCTCAAAGGACCATTCCTCAAAGGACATATCCGCCACCACGTCACAGGAAATGTGTAGTCTGTCGGGATATAGGGTCACCGTCATGTCCTTGACCTTCTGCTTATGAGATGAATCCATGGCATCGGCGATCCTCAGGATGGCGGTCAGCTTCGATACTATGACCTTCTTTGCTGCGGGAAGGCTCTGATAGTAGTAATTCTCATAGGGATTCTGCTTGGGATAGAGCCTTACCACCAATGCAATGGTCTCCAGCTCATCCGAGTCCAGTCCTATGAGTTCCGTATATCTTATAAGTGAATATGCCGCATCGTTGTGTCCTGTTGCATGGACGAACTTTCCGCATTCATGGAGTATGGCGGAAAGACGCAGCAGCAATCTGTCACGGGACGTCATGCCGTTGAGTTTTGCGGACGCGTCAAAGAGCTCACAACAGGCCTTCTCGACGAAATCTATATGCTTCTTGTTGGACTTATATCTCTTGGCGACGTTCCTGGCGGACCTGATAAGGTCATCCTCCATCCTTGATGAGAGCTTCCTGCCTCCGCTCATCTTGTCGCAATAGTACAGGATGATACCGTCGGATAAGGATACATGGGGAAGATAGATAGTCTCAAGTCCCACGTACTCAAGCATGTTCTTGATGATGAGGGCCACGGGGAGCAGTATGGGTGCTATATAGGAAGGTATCTTATCGTTCAAGGTAAGATCCGAAGGTCTTGTCTTTATAAGATACTCATATACCTTAAGGAACTCCGCTTTTGTCATGGTGCAGGATCTGTTGGGATCAGATCCCGAGAGGAGCTTAAAATATCCAAGCTCTCCGCCGAAGGCTATGATGGAACGGTAGGTAATGCCCTTGGGCTCCACCAGGTGATAATCCTCCAGATCCTGGGCTATGAATTCCTGAAGCACATCCTCGTAGTGGGTCGTCCTGTTCTGAAGATCCGAGAGCATCTCATAGATGCGGAGGGATCCCAGGACCATGTTCTGGCTGAAGATAAAGTCCGACTTGTCGTAGACGGTGACCTGGAGGGAACTTGCTCCGATATCGAGTATCATGGTTCCTTCGTTTATCAGTTCCGGAAATTCCGGCATTATCTCCCTTACGGCGATATTCTGATAGAACCGTTCCATGGAGTTATCGAGGACTTCGATGAGAAATCCCGTCCTTATCCTTATCTGCTCAATGACGACATCCCTGTTCCCCGCATCCCTGAAGGCGCTGGTGGCAATACAGAAGGTCTTCTCCACCTGGTATTCATTGAGCTTATTGCGGAAATGATTGAGGCAATCACATATCTCATCCAGCTGTTCGGGATCGATAACTCCCGTTCCGTAGCTCTTGGTACCCACAGAGATTATCTTTCTGACTGCTTCCACTACCTTGGGCTTTCCCTTGGAATTGATCTCGAAGATCTTAAGTCTTGCGGTGACCGAACCGATATCGATAACACCAACCAGTTTCTTTGCCATATCAGGATTCTCCAGTTTTACGGATCATAGGATGATCACCAGAGCTATGATCTCGATTATTATTATTGCCCCCGCAATAACGGATCCCACTATAAGGGAGACCGGATCCTTGAACAGCTCAGGCATTCCGTATGCCTCCTTGGGCATCTTCCCTATATCATTCTTAACGGGATCGATATAACGGCTCTGTGCCGCCAGACTGTCATTGGACGGATCATATATATTGGGCTGTCCGTCATATCCGGTATCGTAGTAACCGGCAACCGTGGGCTTGACCTTGCCCGACAGAAGTTCCTCATCTTCGAAGGGCTCAACATAACTTGCGGATCCGTCGGTGAATTCCACGGAACCGTAATCGCTGCTCCTCTTATCGTAACGCGTATTATCCTGGGTTGAGATAACGAATCCCGTTTCCTCCTTCATCTGGGAGGTATTAAGGACGTTACGATCCGGATCTGTACTCATCTTGTCGTATGAGTTCTCAAAGTTATACTGAGGGATCATATAAAAAGATTATAACACTCACATATGCTTGAAGAGATCCTGCACGGAAGATCTTCTTACGGAGGCCTGCTCCGATTGTTTTACATCCTCGGAAGGAACGGGAAGCTCTTCGACCACCACCTCAGACGTTTGTTTTACTTCGGTCAAGGGAGCCGCCTTCTTGGCTCTCCTCTTAGCCGGCATACCGTCCTCGGGATACCTTACATCGAAAGGAAGACCGCCCACGAGTAAGGACTTATATATGAATATATTAACTGCGTCAGCCATAGTCATGCCGAAGGAAGAGAATAACTCCTCCGCTCTGCCCTTGATCTCAGGATCCATCCTCAAATTGAAATTGGCAGTCTTGTTAGCCATGGTACGAGCCTCCTTGTAATGATTTTGTAATATAAGGCTATCGTACCACGTTGTTTTACATTTTTAAAGGGGAACTTCTGTACAACGCACGGTATATCTTTCTCCGCCGCCGTATGTACAAGTATAAAGGGACAGATCATAACCGCTGGTGATCATGCCGTTGACATCAGTACCCGGGAGCACCTCGGCAAACTCCACCTCATATGCGGTGACATTTCCCTTCATATCAGTGAAATAGACTTTGTCTCCCTCCTCCAGGTCCTTTATCTTTCCAAACCCGCTCTTGTAGTTATGACCGCATATGACAAGGTCATTTGTATAGGGAGATCCGTAATATCTGCAAAGGGCGAATTTAAGCCACTCGTCATCCGGGTCCCGGGTAACCGCCATGACAAGATCCGCCGACGGTATCGTGAGATAACCCACATAACGCACACCGTCAACTTCCACCGAAGTAAGAACAGGATCGGTAATATCATCCGTATCGACTTGGGGATCGTCAGGAACTGTAAGAGTCTGCAGCTTCTCCACCACGGCAAGGGAATCATTGAAAGCTTTATTGTCGTCGTAATCGAGCCACAGATAGTAAAAAAGGCATGATAAAAGGCAAAGCGAACCCGCAACTATAAAGAAATTGCCGATCCGCTTTGCCTTCATATTATCTGCTCTTCTTCTCGCCCAGTTTGATCAGTACTCCCGTACAAAGAAGCAGTAATCCCGCAAAGAACAACAGTGGTACCGGTCTTTGCTCGATACCGGTCTGTACCAGCTTGGCCGTATTCGTGACCGTGAAGTCGTTACCCGTATTCTTATAGGTAACGCTGTATCCGGAGGGTACATCCACCTCCTCCACAGACCAGTTCTTACCTGCCGGCAGTTTATTCCACTCATACTTCCAGTCATCGGAAGCGGTTATGGTCACGGTATCGTAGATGCCGTCCTCGTTCTTCAGGTTGATCTTAACGCTCTCGGGGCGGTCCTTGCCGTTGTCATTCCAGACTTTTGTTACGGTAACGGTTATCTGCTGTCTCTTACTCTCACTCATGGCCGTGGTCTTTGGCTCAGCGATCACATTCGGGCCGTCCTCGGAAGGAAGAATTGAAAGGAACGGCGAGAATACTTCAGATTGATCGCCCCGGTCTTTCTCAATGACCAGGTACATACCCGAGTGGAGTTCCTCGAAAAGGACTTGTCCGTCGGGATCAGTAGTCAATACTGTTCCTGTAATATCGTTTTCCTCAACATAGGCCGTGAGATAATCCACGTAGACTCTTTCGGTAGCCATAGAGACATCGTATTCGAAGGAAGAGAAGGCATCATTATAGACCAGACCGATACCGGTCAGTTCCGCAACAGGGATCAACTCGATGCTCACGCCTTCGTAATTCTCGTCACTGTCGGCAGAGACAAGATGTACGAGAAGGCTGCAAGGAACATCTATATCGATCGAAGCGCCCATCATCTGCAATGCGATGATGACAGCCATGATGCATAATAAGAGTTTCCTGCTTCTCATTATCCTCTTTCCTTCTTCTTTCTTTTTATATCCGTTACAATTGCAACGACTAGTGCTCCGAGGAGCATGGGCGATGCGATTATGGGTGCGACGATCAGGGTATCAACCTTCAATGCCTCGTTACCGGCACCAATAAACGATCCGTCGTCTTCCACCCGCACACCGCGCACCAGTAAACGGTGCGTATTAATTCCGTAGGGAGTACAGGTAACCAGAGTACAGTAGTCCATACCCGGGACTATCTGGAGCTCCGATGTTTCAGTCGGAAGCACCACTGATATCTGATCCACCTCGTACACAAGCCTTGTATCGAGTACCGTTATCACGAATCTGTCCCCTACCTCGAGCTCATCGAGTTCGGTGAACAGCTTCGAACTAGGCAGCCCCCTGTGACCCGAAAGAACACAGTGTGTATTCTCTCCGCCCACGGGGAGCGAACTTCCCTCGAGATGTCCTGCAGCGACCTGCAGTACATCCTTACTGACCCCGTGGTATATGGGAAGATAAACGTTGATCTTTTCAATCTCGATATATCCCATGATACCGGTGCCGGTAATATCAAGGAGTTCCTCGTAGCCTCCCACGAGATCCGGTTCCGTAAAGGATCCGGGAGTATTGTAAAGGTTCGTATTGTATTCCTGCGCACGAAGGAGCATTTCTTCACGTTCCTCCTGCGCCAGATTCGCTGCCGTCTCGTCATACAAGGATATGGCTTTGGCGGAGTTCATCTCATTGATGCGATTGCTTATCACCGGATAGAGCAAAAGTCCTGCTCCGATAACCATTATCGCTATGGTAATGATCGTCGATAATCGCTTTTTCACTCAAGACTCCGGGACAGGAAATGTATCAATCCTGCTGTTCCTTCTTCTTAAGGAGAACAATGGTTCCGCCAAGAAGAAGAAGTCCGCCTGCTACGTAGAATACGATGGTACCGATGCCGCCCGTCTCGGGAAGATTGATACCCGTTGTATTCTCAACGGACAACTCGAATGCATTGTCTGCTGCATTGTAGGATGCTTCTGCAGTATTCTCGGAATCCCCGTCAACTGCCCAACCGGGAGCCGTAACAGTGGGATTGCTCTTGATCGTGAACTCTATGGGAGCTGCAAGTCCGTTATATCCTGCGGGTGCCTTTGTCTCGGTGATCGTGTAAGTACCGTCGCAAAGACCCTCGATTATGAGATAACCATCCTCGTTAACAAATGCAGTAACCGTCTTTGTGTTAGCAGCTGTCTGCTCCTCTTCAACAGCCTCATAACGGTATGTCGTGTCGGTATCGTCATACTTGGAAGCTGTGGTAGCCGTAGGCTCAGTCTCCGTGTAAGATCCGTCAGTAAGCTTGTAATATGATCCGGAGGGATCTTCTACGAACTGACCGTATGTAACAAGAGTCCTGTTCATTCCCTTATCACAGGAGATCTCGAACTCTGCACCTGCAAGGGGCGCACCTTCCTCATCGACCTTGAGGAGCTTGATATCTGTTGTGTATGTAACAGTCTTGCTCTCGGGAGTAACACCCGTAGGCTCACCGGGGCCGGGCTCATCACCGCTACTGGGCAGATAGTCGTAATTAGGATCGTTAGAATACAGAAGATCGACTTTATTGTCGTTACCCGTGCTGGTCCTGTCACAGTTCTCATTAAGAGTAGCATAATAGGTGATCACAATATCAGCACCGGCATTATCAAGATACTGGATAAAATCCTTGAATACGATCTTAAGAAGCGTCTCATCTCCGTCAGGAGCAGTAGTTGCCTGATAGTCAGTACCGGCTGTAAGAGTTTTGGATCCGACAGTGATCTTAAGATCTGCCGTAGCATCATCATACGTAAGACCCTTGCAAAGAGTATCTCTTACCACGAACTGATACTTATCATAACCCCTCATATCGGGAACTGCGGAAGTGATCTTGAAGGGGATCAGGTCGCCGATACTTGCGGAGTTAGCCTTAACGCCGTCTGCACCGTCATCGATCACCTTATCGATCGTGGGAAGGACCTCCTTAGAATCAAAGTCAAGGTCCGTATCGCCGACGACCTTAAGCATGACCCTGGAAGCAGCACCCTTTGTTGCTTCCTCTGTAAGATCATCAATGATGCAGTAATAACCGGGACCCGGTACTGAAAGTTCCGCAGATTCCTCAGTTGCAGCATCCATAACAACAGAAGCCGTCTCGGTTCCTTCGATAATGCAGTCTCCAAGGATGTCGGCAGCCTCCTCGGGAGTGATCTTGAGTAACTCATCAGCACAATCCTGTGCCGTAGCGGAAGCATCGAGTACCAAAGCCTCCTTCAAAGCACCAGCATCGACACCTTCTCCGAATGCCAGATCAATAAGGCTCTTCTCGCCTGTTGCGGGATCCTCATAGAGACCTCCCGTGAAAATCTGGTAGGCTGCGTAAGTGTGTGTAGCCTTGTCGTCATCCGGTGCAGTTATCGTTATCTTAAAATCATCAGCTGCAAACGCATTGGCAAACAGCATCATGACCATAAGACAAGATACCAAAACGGAAACGATCTTTTTCATTGTCTTTCTCATGTTTTTTTCTTCCTTCCTTTTATTCTTTTATTATCGCTAACAATAATAAACGCTCTTGAACGCACCATCAGCGGTGCCGCTACGAGGAGTACGCCGGTAATATAGAACGGCAGGACTCCGATACCTCCGGTCTCAGGCAGCTTATAGATCTTGTACTCATTGATAAACTTGAAATTGTAGTTATTGCTGGTCTCAATAACATTTGCAGTTAAAATACCGCCGGAATCAGGTATTTCGGAAACCTCAACAATTACCTTATATATAGCATTTGAGTATCTGATATCATCTCTTCCGTCATTGTGCTCTCTGATTATGTAATAATAATTACCCGGAGTCTCGTAATGTCTGGTCTCAAACCGGATCTTTCCATCAGCATTATTCTCGACAGCTTCGATCTTTTCAGTGTTGTCTTCATTAAGCAAAGGCACGAAGTCTTCATCACATTCAACAAGTTCAAAGGTAAACTCTTTATCTTCAAGATCTTTGTTAAGGAGTTCCTTGTTTGCCTCAAACTGTACCATTGCAGAATTCGCATGGATCGTAAAATCAAGTCCTGTATGGTTTGGACACTTATTATAGGCATCGATTACAGCCTGTCTTCTGAGATCATAAACAACGTTCTCAATGGTAGAAACAGGTATCTCATCATAATTAATACTCTGATAATCACCATTACCGTACGCAACCTGATAATTATTATTCTTACGATCAACTATATATCTGACAGTCTCATCTGCAAGTGGGATCCAGCTTTGTGTTGCCTCATCCCATCTTTCCTTTGTAACCGAGAGAGGTACAACATAAATATCTATATCAAATCTGGCGGAATCAACATCATCAAAGAAAAAGCAATTATTATTGAAACGATATTCATCGGGGAAATCGATCTTACCATTACCATTATCATCTTGCCCCCAATACTTGGATGTCAACTCATACTGAGAATCACCTATCGGGCAATAAGGATCGTTCCAGTATTCTTGCGTTGTATAATACTGTTCATCTTTTGGGGTACGCGAATCATTATCCCCCAGGTGAAAAAAGAATACCGAAGATCCGTCTGCCCTATAAAGGTTACACTGATTGACCTCCTGAACATAGGACTGATACTGCGTAGTAGTCCTTATCATTCCGTTATCATCGCCTAATTCAAAGCTGACAGAGGTATACACACCACCATCCGCTATCTCGATGTCAGCGTGATCAAGCCTTCCTTCTGCGCTGTCTCTAACTCGAATCGTTACAGTCCTATATCCACTTTCGGTCCAAAACGACACTTTTTGATCAGTCGCATTCTTATCATATGTACTGGCTAGGTATGTCGTACTTCTTATTCCGTCTGAAGATTCCGAATCATTCAAACGCGAGAGAATTCTAGGAGAATCACTTGGATCAGAAATAAAAGGCCAATCCTGATCCGGCTCATAATGATAGGGATGTCCTGAGAAAGTAATCATATCACCATAATTAACTGTTATTATCTGATTATCGAAACTCGGGTCATCCATATCAATGGGCACGGTATTATCAACTTTATCCAGTGTCACTATATGGAACTCTTCACCATAAAAATCAAAACGCACATGATTCTCCCAAGAAGATGTATCTATTGCGGTTATCTTGATACGTACTTCACTGGGAGAACTATACAATTCTTCATACGACACATTTTCCAGCATATCAGATTTATATACAGAAAAATGCAAATCTTCAGTTCCCGGGTTATCAACATATCCTATTATTTCAATTGATTCACCAATAGGCAGATAATAAGGCTGATACCAACTATTATTAATAAATCCATATTCATTCTCGAGTTCTTCGTCCTGTATAAGGCCTAGGAAAGCGTGATACTGATCTTTGCTTCTCAATCCCGTAGCCGTCATAACATAGATGGAAAAGCTCTCTGTTACGAAGGAAGCATCGGTCGAAGACACCTCGGCATCAGTGAGTTCTTCACCTTCACCGTCATCATCCAGATGGATAACGGTGAAATCATCACCCTCAAGCTCCGTATCTTCGGGAAGGGTTATTTCTACGCTTACAAGGTAGTTGTCGTTGGGTTCTATCTCGTTGCCGCTCTCATCCACAAAGGAGATATCCACGGCTACAAGGTCCTTAGCCTCTGTTTCCTCATCAAGGGTATCGTTGACACCATCGATAACATCGTCAGGATCGATATCTTCGACGATCATTTCAACTTCTGAATCAAAGGATCCATCGATTGCCCTGGCGGTTACGCTGATTCCGTCTTCTGATACTGCCTCGTATGTGTTCAGGACAACAGGAGCATCCGTTACTTCAGTTTCATCAGTTCCTTCGGTAACTTCAGTTGACTCGGTCACCGACGCTTCAGATGTGGTCTCTCCTATCGTCTCTGTTGTATCTGATGTCTCTTCGGTAAGTTCTTCCGTCTGCTCCGTGAACAAGATCTCCTCGGGCTCGGTGGCGCTCTCAGAGGTTTCCTCTTCAGTATCTGCCGTCTCGGTCTCTTCCGTTACGGGTTCCGTATCGAGGGACTCTTCCGTAATCTCAGATTCTTCGGAAATAACGGTTTCATCGGGGATCGTTTCATCGTCGGCTCTTACAAGACCCGAGTAACCTGAAATGATAAAAGACAGGATCAGCAGAGATGAGATGATACTCATCCTTATATCGGCTCTGTTACCTGTTCCCCTCAACTTGCCGTTTTTCAACTCTTACCTCTTCAAATCTTAAATAAGATAACTCCCATTATCTTATCTTCGGTTATTGACCCGAATCCCGGGTCCCTGCTGTCGGTGAGTACGACACGGTCATCTGAGAGGACGAAGAACATTCCCTCAGGAACAACGGCATCATAGCTCATGTCAGCACCGTCAGGATCCTTATTAATGACATATGGCTCATCGATCATTGCACCGTTAACGGAGATATTCCCCGATGCGTCGATCACGACCTTGTCCCCCCCTTTGGCGATCACCCGCCTGATAAGGATCCTGTTGTTATAGGAGATACAGCATAACGATCCTGTTTCATAATCGTTTTTATTTAAAAGAACAAGAATATCATTATTATCAAATCCGGCATTTCCGGTTCCTTTGACTTGAACCACCGGAAAGACAAAATGTGACAACAAGACGGAGATTACTGCTATGGTGACCACGGTCAACACGGCTATAATGATCCTGGAATTGTCTCCGACAGTCTTTTTCTCCTCGTTTTTTATGGCTCTTCTCTCCTTTTGCTTATTCTTAAAATAAGGCGGAATTGTGAACATGTCAAATTTTTAACGTAAAAAAGTGAAAATTTGATATTTTCGAGTTAAATATCAAACAATGCTTTACCGCAATAAAAAGAGGACTGCCTTGCGACAGTCCTCTTCATTTATATGTCTTTTGTTATCAGATCTTGTGGTCGGAACCAAGAACGTTAACGATCTTGTGAGCAACCATATCCTTA
>DNAE01000080.1 GCA_003543635.1 Clostridiales bacterium
ACGGGAAGGCCATGGGTATCCCAGCCTGCCTTAAAGGAGACTGCCTCGCCCTTCATGGAGTGGAATCTCGGGATGACATCCTTGATGACACGAGTCTTGATATGACCGATGTGCGGCTTTCCGTTGGCCGTCGGAGGTCCGTCGTAAAGGGTAAATGTGGGAGCTCCGTCCTTGGGATCCTTAAGGGACCTCTTGTAGATATTGTTTTCCTTCCAGAAAGAGAGGATCTCCTTCTCCCTCTCCGTAAAGTTCATATCGGTCGATACTTTCTTATACATAAATCGTCTCACCTTCCGAAAAATACTGACTGTTTATTATAATAATTAAAGAAGTTCAAAGTCAAGATTTTACATCCTTGACTCGATAATGAACGCCGACTCCATATCCGCCGTGTGGATGGCGCAGACCGCCGGAAAATGAGCCGCCGCCTTGGAGAACGGATCGTTGTTCCCGTCGCTTTCCCTTCCCATGTGGAATCTTATCATTGCATATTCCTCGGGGGAGATCCTGATGCAGCTCTGGATTATGTAGCAGGACTTGTCGCCGTGACCTATGGGGAGCTTATCCTCGACACCCCATTCTTCCACCTCCTGCCATTGTCCGTCGATCTTCTTGTTCCTCTTCTGGATCTTATAGAAATTCGCCTTACAGATATCGTGGAGCAGTGCGGTTATTATCACCGTGTCCTCCTTGATGTCGATGAGACCGCTATCGGTCTTTGCCTTAAGTCTCTCATAGACGTTGAGGGAATGCCTGGCAAGGCCTCCCCTGCAGTGGAGATGGTACTTCGTTGATGCGGGAGCCGTGAAGAAATCCGTCTGCTCCAGCCAGGCCACCAGCTTATCTATCCCCTTCCTTTCCGTGGAAAGAAGGAGCGATATGATCCTCTCCCTGTTAGCCTGTATTTCCTCTTCAGTAATGGTAAATGCGGATTCAGCCATTCTTTTCCTCCTTGAACAGATCCCAGGGACTGTCGTCCTTGACGGGTATCTCAAATCTCAATCGTTCATGTGTGACCGGGTGTTCGAAGCCCAGCATATAGGACTGGAGGCATATGTTATGTCCGTCCCGGAAGAGCCTGTCCCCGTATTTCCTGTCGCCCAAAAGTGTATGTCCGGCATTGGACATCTGACATCTTATCTGATGAAACCTTCCCGTTTCAAGCCTGATATCCACCAGGGATACATCTTTTCCATTATATGTCCCTTCAGCGGTCACCCGGTAATCCAGGATAGCCTTTTTATCGGCATTACAGCTGATGCCGTTCTTTATGACCGCCCTGAAGCCCTGATCTGTCTTGACCTTGCGGATGATGTCCTCGAGCCGCCCTTCCTTTTCGGCGAAAAGTCCGCTGACCACCGCTCTGTACCTCTTGGAAGTCTTTCCCGATCTGATCTGCTCTGACAGCCTGGAAGCCGCCTTATCGGTCCTTGCAAAGACCATGACCCCCTCCACGTTCCGGTCGAGCCTGTGAACAAGCCCCAGATAGACATTTCCCGGCTTGTTATACTTCACCTTGAGATATTCCCGAAGCAGGCCGAGCATGTCGGGAGCATCAGTCCCGTCGGCCTGGGACAGGATCCCCGCGGGTTTTACCGCGACTATCACATGGTTATCTTCGTAGATGATCTCCGGGGTCATCTGTGCCATCTCGCAGTCTGACCGCAGGGCAACATGATACCCATATCCTTTACGGGGAGAGCCAGTTCATCCGTATCCACCCTGCCCTTGAACCTGGAAGCGACGGTGAGCTCCAGGACATTGCCCACGGCGGAGGCCTGAAGCTCCGTGGCGTAGGAACTTATCACGAAGAACAGGGGATCGTCAGACAACAAAAGCGAGCAACGCTCCACGAATTCGTAAAGGGATCTTTCTATCTCCCAAAGCTCACCCGTGGGGCCCCTTCCGTACTTGGGCGGATCCATGATGATACCGTCGTACTTGCGTCCCCTTCTGATCTCCCTTTCCACGAACTTTCTGCAATCCTCGGCTATGAAGCGAACATAGGATCCCGAAAGTCCCGACAGCTCGATGTTCTCCTTGGCACGGCTTATCATACCCTTGGAGGAATCCACGTGCACCACCTCATGGGCACCGTGGGCCGCGGCGGCACAGGTAGCACCGCCCGTATAAGCGAAAAGGTTAAGGACCTTGATATCCTCCTTTCCTGATGCTGCCGCATCGGAAATGATCTTCCCGAAGAAATCCCAGTTGGCCGCCTGCTCCGGGAACAGTCCCGTGTGCTTGAAGGAAGTTGGTTCTATAATGAAACCCAGCTTTTTGCCCAGGGAATCATAGGAGATCTCCCACTTGGAGGGCATGGAACGGAGCTTGCTCCAGGATCCTCCCCCGGTGCTGCTCCTGTTATATACGGCATTGGGCGAATATCTGTCATCTTCCGGGAAGGGCCAGACCGCCTGGGGATCGGGACGAAGAAGGACCACGTCTCCCCATCTTTCCAGCTTTCTGCCGTCTCCTGCCAGGAGAACTTCAAAATCCTTCCATTTATCAGCTTTAAACAATGCAGCCTCCCTAGTTAACGTTCGCCGTAGCCGAACTTGCTATTATCTGGTCACCGTATCTTAATTCCACCTCGTAGGATCCCGCCGGGAAATCCCCGCCGCCTTGGGACTCGAAATCAAACATGGCGGAAACATCACCGTTCAACGTGACTTCCCTTGTATCAACGACGTCTCCGTCCTTCAGAAGGTCAGCTTCAAAGGTCATGCTCATGGGTCTGTTGAAATAGAATACAGCCTGGAGAACGGATACTGACGTAAATAACGTATTGGAAGCGGGATTGCCCGTGAGGTAGTCATACCATACGGAATCCACGTAGACCGACTCAACGAACGCTTCGTTTATGTTGATGGGATTACCCTCTTCGTCCAGTACGCAGAAAGAGGAATAGCCGTCGAAGAATGCCTTCTCCAACTCTTTCATATCCTCGATCTTCCAGTTGCGCTCGTCATCCCTCTTAAGTGTGAAGCTCAGGGATCTGTCGGATGCCTCTCCTGACCTTATATAGTCTTCGATCTCCTCCGTCGTGCCCACGAGAAGTCCGTCCGAAGATACGGTATAGACATCCCGGAATACGACTATGGCAGTAGCCTTAGTCCTCTTGTCGTTCAATTTGATGCTGTCGATCTCGTAGGAATAATCCGAGAACACGTCAAGGGCAATCTCCTTCTGCTCATCCGTAAGGGCAGAGATGTAACCTTCATCCACATTGTTTTCTTCCAGAAACGACACGGGATCCGATACGAACGAGTCCATCTGAGCCGTTACCTCATCCGTCACCTTCTCCTTAACTACCTTGCGAAGATAGTCCGAACACCCCGAAGACATTATCGATACGGCTAATACGAGGGTCGCCGCAACTGATCTCTTGAAGATATCCGTTTTTCTTATCATTTACCGTTCCTCCGTTCATATACAACGGTAATTATATTATTTTCACGAACAAAAAACCACCGCCCCGGATGAACCGGAGCGGCGGAATGCTTAGCAATTACAAGAAAGCTGTCATCAATCCATTGTATTTTCTACTACACAGCTGTTTTCTGCAATAACGTTACCATTGAGGTCGTAGAAAACGATGCGGTACGTATCTGCAGGCATATACCACCAGCTGGAATCATAGTTGGGAAGATCGCTTGCATAGAAGTATGCCTCGATGTAGGCACCGGAATCGGTCTTATCGGGGCTTGTGTAAACAAGGTTAGTACCGCCGTTGTTATATACTTCATAGTAGAACTCCCAAGTTATGTCGTAGCTCTGGCCTTCAGCTGTGGGTATGATATCGAGCTCGATATCGGAAGTATCAGTGTAATGGCCCTCGTCATCATCCCACCACCATTCAGTGTGATCCACCAGGGATACAAGAGAAGATGAGAAGGGGAAATCGACGTCTGCGAGTTCCTGATAGAAGTCCTCTGCAAAATCATCGGGATTCGTGATGACCCACTCGTCCTTCTTGTTGAGGGAGAACTCAAGGGTGATCTCCATCTCGATCTTGTCCTCTGAATCGTCGAGAAGGTCTTCAAACTCATCCACATCCTCGGGCTCCTCATCAAGGGCTGCCTCATAATCGGGAAGTGAGATGGTGTAAGTAACCTTACCCTTCTTATCCTTTGTCTTACACTCGGGCTTACCTGCCTCGAATGTGGCCCTGGAAATGATGGCATCAACGGGCTCATTCTCAGCGGCATAAGCGGAGAGCGCCTCATCAGCATCGTCCTCGTCATCGCAAAGGTCGATCATGTCCTCGATCCCCCTCTCGAGAGCGGCCTCAAGGAACTCGTCGCCGACCTTGATGCAATTCTCTCCGGCCTTGTCGAAGAGAGAGCATCCTGCTGCACTTGCAACTACTGAGAGTGCAAGGAGAGCGGACATTGTCATCTTAACTGTCTTTTTCATAACATAACTCCTTTTAAATTAATTAATTATTCAACATTTATTGTTGCAGCCATGAGCATCGTAGAATGGGAAGCATCATAAATGAGAAGCAGGTAGGAACCCGCAGGAGAAGGTGCAGCGAGGTCGTAATCGATGTCATAGTAAGCAGCATTAGAATATACGGTGGGAGCGATGGTGTTAGAGAAATCAGCGGTGGTTCCGATATCATCGAACATTCCGTCTGCACTGTAGTAGTACTCGAAGTAAATGGTGTCGGTCAAAGAAGGATCTACCTCAATGGAGTAAGCAATAGTCTCGACACTCGTATTATATCCGATGGCACCGTAGGAATCGACGATGGACCAGGATCCGCTGGAGTAATCCCACCAACCTGCGGAAAGAGAACCGTCTTCCTTTCTGAGGATGTTATCCACGAAGGTCTGATCGAAGTAGACCGTGCTGTCATTATCGTCTGTTTCAACGATGTCCATATCACCGGATAAGATAACATCATCGGGATCGGATACGGGATCGGATGCGGCGGGAACTTCTGTGGCAGCAGCCGTCTCTACGGCAGTTACGGTAACGGTAGCCGTATCGGAAGCAAGCTCATTACCGTTCTCATCGTAGAATGTGATCTTATAAGAACCTGCAGGGAGGCACCAGTTATCGTCAAGGACCGCACCCTCGTCAGAACCGTAGATACCCCAATTCTCTCCGCTCTCACTTGTGTAGACAAGCTCACCATTGTACTCAACGGTATAGTAAATACCGGAATAGTCAACGGTATAGTCGTTGAAGTTCAGGTCAAGCTCGATGGATGAAGTATTCGTATAATTACCCTCATCATCTTCAGCCCACCACCACTCGGTACCGGAGATGGCACCGGCAAGGTCAACGGGGAACTCATACGTCTCGAAATAGAAATCGTAGACATCAGCAAGATCGTCTGTGTTGTTTACAAGCCACTCCTCGTCAACAAGCTCGAAGTCAGCCTTGAACTCGTAATCCTTTGTGGCATCGGAGCTTTCGATGGCATCGATGAAAGTCTCGGGATCCACCATGACTTCGTCATCCTCCATGAGAGCCTCATAGTCAACAAGAGTAAAGACGATGGTAACCTCACCCTCGCCGTCCTTTGTGGATGCTTCAAGGGACTCCTCGTCGATCTCGTATGTCATCGTACCGAGGATGGCATTTACGATGTCCTCGTCATAATCTGTAAAGAAGAGATCTCCGCCAAGCGTCGTATCAATGGCTTCAGCCGTATCATCGTCGAGATCATTGGAAAGATCCTTGATTGCTTTAGCGTCAGCATCGCATACTGCCTTTGCATATTCGTCAGCTGCTTCCATAACCTGCTCGCCCGCCTTATCGGCACAGGAAGCGAGGCTGAGAGCAACGGAAGAAGCAACAACTGCTGATACAAGCTTCTTAGTTACGTTTTTCATTATCGTTCTCCTTATTCAAAGAAATTAGCACATAAGCGCGTATGTATTATACACCCAGCAAAATTAAGATACAAATTATAAAAATTCCTCATTTATGTCACAATTCGGACAAGATTTATTATATAATGGAATGGATTTTGTTTAACCATCGATCAAGGAGAATAGAAATGTCACAGATCCCTCATATCCTCATTTGTGATGACGACCCGATCGTTCATGAATCACTGCGCCTCTATATAGAGAATGAGCACTATTCCCACTCCGACGCCTACGACGGCGCCGAGTCATTACGGAAAGTTGAAGAAGACAAGCCGGATCTTATCCTTCTCGATGTTATGATGCCCGAGATGAGCGGTCTCGACGTATGCCGCGAGATAAGGAAGAACCATCAGACCCCCATCATCATCCTCACCGCTAAGGGTGAGGAGATCGACAGAGTCCTCGGTCTGGAACTGGGCGCGGACGACTATATAGTCAAGCCCTTCTCCCCCAGGGAAGTTATCGCCAGGATCAAGGCGGTCCTTCGAAGGACCGGTGAACCCGCGGAATCCTCCGCAGTCTTAAGATTCGACGGACTCGAGATCAATATGGACAACTATACCGTTAAATCCAAGGGTGAGGTCATTCCCTTCACCCCCAAGGAAGTTGAGATACTCCACCTCCTGGCCTCCCATCCGGGTCAGGTAATGGGAAGGGATCAGATCCTGGGCCTCGTATGGGGCAACGACTATTCGGGAGATCCCCGTACGGTGGACACCCACATCAAGAGGATCAGACAGAAGATATCATTCCCCGGCGCCTCCTGGAGCATCCAGACAGTCTACAGCGTAGGATATAAGTTTGAGGTTACGGGATGATACGAAGCAGCAACAGTTCTCTCCTTCGAAGAACAGTTGTACTCGTATTAGGCGCTCTTGCAGCCTCTGTAGCCTTCTCTACCCTTGCTTTCGTCATTGCGGGAAGAAATGCCGCCTTTAACGAAGAGGTCAACAACATCTTCGACCAGACAGGCAAAGCCGCGGTGCTGGTGGAGGAATTCGGAAGGTCCGATTCCGAGCAGTTATCGTTTTTCCTCGAGAACATCTCCGAGATAACGGGTACCCGTTTCCGTCTGACGAAGACAAACGGAGATGTGATCTCCCCCCTTTTCTCCCTGGATGAATCCGACCTTTACTACACGGAAAAGGCCAAGGAAGTCCTGGTCTACGATCCCGAAGAGAAATACAGTCTCAAAATTATCGAAGAAGACGGTCCCATGCATAATGTGATGCTCACCAGATTCAACATCACCCTGGATGACGGTGACTTCTGCCTTCTCTCCATATCCGAGATCGACGAGATGAGCGACGTCATATCCCAGTACGTTAACATCCTCCTCCTCTCCACCCTGGCTGCCGCCCTCACCATGATCGTTCCCGTCGTGCTGGTGGTTACGAGGATCGTAAGGCCCATACAGGAGATCAATGAGATCGCAAAGGATTACGGAAAAGGAAACTACGAGCTTCGTGCCGACGAGGATTACTCCGGCGAGGTCGGAGAGCTTGCCACCTCCTTCAACACCATGGCGGATAAGCTCTCAAAATCCATCAACGACCTTACCCAGGAGAGAAACAGGCTCGAAGATATCGTCAATGTCAGCACCGAGGGCATCGTTCTTTTCGATGAGAACGGTAACATCACCGTCACCAACGATACCATAAAGACCCTTTTCTCCAGGGTTCCCAAGAAGAACCTGTTCACCGAGAAGCTCCAGCTCATCCCCTTCGACGAAGTCTGGACGAACGTGGACGAATGTATAGCCGAGAACGAGACAAAGGATTTCCTCATTGAAGGTCCCGACTATGCTTACCATGTGACCATCCTCCCCAAAACGGATCCCGACGACCCCGACAAGTGTTCCGGCGCCACGGGATTCGTAAGGGATATAACGGAGGAATCGAAGCTCGAGAGGACAAGGAAGGACTATGTTGCCAACATATCCCATGAATTGCGTACCCCTCTGCAGACCCTCCGGGGACTTATCGAGCCCCTGGCAGACGGCATGGTAAAGAACGAGGAGGACCGCCAGAGATATTACAACATCATCCTCAATGAGACCCTCCGGCTTTCCAGGCTCATCGACGACATGTTGGAGCTTTCCAAGCTCCAGTCCAGGACCCTGGCCTTCAAGACATATCCCTTCGATATCAATAACCTTCTCTCCGAATTCGAGACGAAGATGCTCCCCGTCATGAAGGAGGCAAAGATAAAGTTCAAGGTCATGTTCAATACGGGTAAGCTCCCCACCGTGATCGGAAACCCCGACAGAGTCGAGCAGATCCTGGTTATCCTGCTGGACAATGCCAAGAAGTATACCCCCGCCGAAGGATCCATAACGATCCATTCCGAGTATAACGAGATGATAAACAAGGTCATGATCTCCGTAAGCGATACGGGGCAAGGCATCCACGAATACGATATCAATCACATCTTCGACCGTTTCTTCAAGGCCGACCGTGCCAGGGGCAAGAAGGGCACCGGTCTGGGCCTTGCCATCGCCAAGGAGCTCCTCACCTACATGGGCGAGGACATCACCGTGGAGAGCGAATACGGCAAGGGCACGACCTTCACCTTCACCTTGAAGCGCGCCGAGACGAATGCCACCTGGTACTGATATGGCGGAAACGGAAAGCGTAAGGCTCAACAAGTATATTGCGTCCTCGGGTTTCTGTTCCAGGCGCGAGGCGGATTCCTATATCGAGAACGGAAAGGTCACCGTAAACGGAGTTAAGGCGGATCTCGGGACCCGGGTCTTCCCCGGCGATTCCGTGGCCGTTGAGGGGCGTGAGGTCGTTCCCAAGGACGACAAGATCTATCTGGCACTCCATAAGCCCCTGGGCATAACCTGCACCACGGATACAAGGGATCCGGATAATATAATAGACTATATAGGATATAAGGAGCGGATCTTCCCCATCGGGAGACTGGATAAGAATTCCTCGGGACTCATCCTCCTTACCAACGACGGTGATTCAGTCAATAAACTCCTTCGAGCCGAGTTCGGTCACGAGAAGGAATACGAGGTCAGGACCGACCGCAAGATCGGCGCGGACTTCAAGGAGAAAATGGAGAAAGGCATCCCCCTGGACGGTAAGATCACTCTCCCCTGCACCGTTACGGTCACGGGCAACCACACCTTCAGGATAATCCTCAAGCAGGGCCTTAACAGGCAGATAAGACGTATGTGCGAATATCTGGGCTACCGGGTGGTAAAGCTGCGCAGGATAAGGTTCAGGAATATAAAGCTCGACGGGATCAAATACGGGGAATACCGACTGCTCACCAAAAGGGAGATCGATGATCTCCTTAACCCTTGATGAGCTTAAGCTCGAAGGTCTCCTTATAAGCCACGTTCTTCCTGAGGGGAAGTGAAGATACATTATTTCCCGTTCTCTCGATCTCCTTTGAACAGAAATCAATGAAAAGCTCGCAGGAATCGTTTCTCATGAGAAGCTCCTCGTGAAGATACTCGTTCATCTGCTCAGGGGTGAACGGAAGGACCGTGAAATCAAACCTGTCGTATCCCTGACGATCGGGAAGTCTCGTAAACCTCAGGATATCACCCTTGCCGGAGTAAAGCTGCATGGTCTTCGTATCAGCGTGGGAGCTGTTCTCGGAAGGTCTTGCATAGGGATGGTATATCTTGTCGGCGCCGGCGGTGAAAAGGCCGAGTCTCGTGGCTAGCTTTCTGTCGTAGTAGGACTCTCCGGGGCCCCTTCCGTACCAGGTGCAGAGCATATCATCCTTAACGATGGGTACACGGAGTCCGTAACGGACCATATCGTACCTGGGTGTAAAGGACAGGGTGATCCTCAAGGTATCCGCCGCGGGGATCTCATAGGCCAGGATCACCTCATCCTTCATGGCGAAGGACTTATATCTCGAGATAAAGGAGAACACGTTGTTCTTGACTCCGTAGGAGGCACCCGTGAACTTAAGGGATTTCTGTATCTCCTCGTAGTCGCTCTCCTTGGAGAATATGGTCTTGGCCAGCACGAAGCTCCTGTCTGTTCTGTCGATATTGGAAGGACACCTGTAGAAGCTGGGCAGGAAGCCGCCCATGAGGAAGTCGCTCTCCCCTATCTTGATCTTTCCGACGGTACCCTTTGCCCTGTCGAAGACGATCTTCATATTATCGTTGCCCACCGTGATATTTCCGGGCAAGGCATATACTTCATATTCGTTGATGAGCTCGGTGACGTTGATCTCCGGCTCCGCGGGAGCAGCGGCCACAAGGGATGTATCCTCCATCACCTCCGTAAGGCCGTCATTTGACACTTCACCCTCGGGAAGAGCCTTTACTTCAACGCCCGAACCCAGCATGGGATCATTAGAAATAGCGACGGGATTACCGCACTCCTCGGACAGAACATCCTGATAGAAGGCGATCTCAAAGCCCTCGTTGGCATAATATGTATCATTTGCAAGCTTAAGGCTTATATCAAATACGATCTCATGGGACAGGAGATTCATATACATCTCGATGAGCTCGGGCTTTCCGTTTGCCCAACCGTCGCTAAGATATCTGTTAGGATCTATGGGGAACTTGAGGGTCCTGGTTCCGTAGGGTTCTATCTCGGGGATGTTACCCTTGCCGCTCATGACGGGATTACCGCCGAGGAGGATCCTCCACTCCAGCACAAGATCCGATGTGTACGCAAAGGGATGAAGATTGCGCAGGGTCAGGTGCATGGGATCGTCCTGGGACGCGAAGATGCTTATGTCGCTGCACTGCTTCCTGATATCCAGGTAAATGGGATGGGGCTCCCTGTCTGCACTGACGATACCCTGACCTATACTGCTGTTCTCCTTCTGCTTACCTCCCACGAGATCCGCATGGTGGATCCACTTATATTCTGCAGTATCGTCGGGGAACCTGGTCCTGCCGGGTACGGTATCGAAGATATTATTGCCTGTCTTGTTCTTGTCAAAAAGATTCTTTCTGTCAAGGCAGAGGTCCTGCCAGGGTCCGAAGACAAGTCCGGCATCGCCGGGCATTGGAGACATATCCGTGACCTTGAGTTCCGTATCCTTTGAAACATACCAGGGTCTCGTATCATCGATGGTCTTGAGTTCGGCCTTGATCTTACCGCCCTTCGAGGCATCGAATCCGTAGGATCCCATTCCCCACATGATCACCGATGGATGCACCATGGCACTTTCCACGTAATCGTGCATAAGGTTCATGTCGCTTTCCGCGATAACATAGATACCGTACTGGTCACAAAGGTTAAGGAAATCGTCGCTCAAGGGGAATCCCTGACCGATGACTCCGTTGATCCCGCAACGCTTCATCAGCATGATGTCATGCCTGTATGTCTCCATGGGCACCGTAATGCCGCTCATGGGGTCGAACTCGAAGTATCTTACGAGCTTCAAGGTCTCAGGTCTGTCGTTGATATGGAACTTGTCCATCATTATCTCGGTGGAACGGAATCCGAACCTTCTCTTCTTGGCACAGATGACGCCTCCCCGGGAATCGGTCAGCTCCAATACCAGGTCGTACTGGACGGGAGTTGCATCGGACCACTGGAGTACATCCAGGGCGACAAACTCCGCAGCATCCCTTATGGTCTCATGGGAATCCACGGTGCCTCCGGGAGCCGACTGCATATTGAGCTTGGCGTAGGGCATCTTATAGGGATCGTATTCGGATCTCGCCTCCACCACGGATACATTTATCTTATATGGCATGACGTAGTCCGTATGGTTCCTGATATTGAAATCAGCCTTAACAAGGTAATCTCCCCTGGAGACCTTGGCGAGGCTCTGCTTCTCGGAAGCGGTATCCACCGTCAGCTGATTAACGTAAGCCGCGGGGACGTTGGAAAGCCTGATATGAAGGTTTGATATCTCGAGCAAAGGCTCGGCGACCACGAATACGGGTCTGAATATTCCGGAGAAACCATAGTTCATGATCTCCCTCTTGATCTTTCCGTTCCTGTCCCTGTCCCATCTGTTAACAAGGATAGCCAGCTGATTGACGCCGGGCTTTGCGGAATTGGAGATCAGAAGTCTCTTATGGGTCATTACGGAATGGGATTCCGTCTGAAGCTGTCCGTTGAGATATACATTGAAGCTTCCGCATATGCCGGATACTTCAAGATAAAGGGCCCTGTCGATATCCTCCTCGGAGAATACGATGCTGGTCCTGTATATACCGACCTCGTCGGAATCGGAATCCGTGGAATGGAGGAGCAGCTTATCGCTGATGGACTCCTCTCCCCTCTTTGCTATCTTATCCAGTTCCTCGGGATAGTTATAGAGGAGATTTTGGGGCAGACCGTATCCTTCCGTCTGCCAAGTGGAAGGTACATTGATGATATCCCATTCGGAATCATCGAAGGAACGGGATTCAAATCCGAAGGGTATCTCGCTCTCGGACTTGGCAAGGAAGAACTTCCAACCCGTAAGCTCCCTTTTATACGGGGATTCCACTGCTCCGAATTCGGGAAGTTCCCTTTCCTTATATATTGAATCAAATGATCCGTACGGCAGGAAGCCGTCATTGGCATATTCGAACTTCATTATGACCTTCCGTTTTTCATAATTATATATTTTATATTAGCAGATATTTTCCGTCAAAAGATTTCCGTGTTGTTACATCTTATTAGGCAATAATTCGGTAATTGATCCGGAGACGTAAAGGGGGCCGTCAAATGAAGACGGCCCCCGGAGTCTTTATGTGTAAGTTCCTTACTTAAACAAGCTGATGTTCCTGATGATGGGTGCTAAGGTATTGGCAACCGTGGACATCATCTTGATGAAGATATCAAGGGCAACGCCCACCACATCCTTACGGGTATCACCGATGGTATCACCGGTAACGGATGCCTTGTGTGCGGCAGATCCCTTGCTGTGTCCCTCCAGCTGTTCGCTCTCGATGTACTTCTTGGCGTTATCGAAGGCACCGCCGGAGTTACCCATGAAGATGGCTCTGGGGATGGCTACGATGGTCGCGCCCACAAGAAGTCCGCCGACAAACTGAACGCCGAACATGAGACCGCCCACGATGGGGATAACGATGGCAAGAAGAGACGGAACTACCATTCTCTTGATAGCCTCACGGGTGGCCATCTCGATCATCATGTTGTAATCGGGCTTAGCCTTACCTGCCAGTACTTCATCCGTCATCTGCTTATCGCCCACGTCAGCCATGAGCTTTGCGGCATCGATGGTGTTGTCGGTGAGCATTGCGCAGAAATACTCGACCAGAGCGCCGCCGATGAGACCGCCGGCAACAACTACGAAGGACGCGAAATTAAGAGTGAGCTCGGCGCCGACATCGGAATAGTTACCAACATAAGCAACTATAAGGGATACGGTGGCGAAGGCAGCGGATCCGATGGCAAAGCCCTTACCGATGGCAGCCGTCGTGTTACCTACGGCATCGAGCTTATCGGTGATCTGACGTACCTCCGGAGGAAGGTGGCATGCCTCTGAAAGACCGCCGGCATTGTCGGCGATGGGTCCGAATGCATCGATGGAGACCGTTGCGCCTACGAAGGCGAGCATTCCGAGGGCGGATACGGCAATACCGTAGATACCGCAGATAAATCCGGAAATAACGAGGGCAACACCGATGATAAGGATCGGGAAAAGACAGGATCTGGAACCGATGGCATCACCCTTCGTTACTACGAAGGCCTCTCCCTCGGGGCAGATCTCGGCGAGCTCCCTGGTGGGAGTATATTCCGTTGAAGTGTAGTACTCGGTGATCATACCGATGGCGACACCGCTGACGATACCGCAGATGGAGGAGATCCAGGGGGATACCCATCCGAACTTGAATTCATCGTAAAGATCGAGCTTACCGAAAAGGAGATAGCAGGCAGCTCCGCCGAGGATGACGGTGACACCGGCGGAGATCCAGGTGGCAAGGTCGAGTTCCTTGGAAGGATTGTCGCTCATCTTCTTGAAGTTGGCGATACCGAGTCCGATAAGGCATCCGATAAGGCCTGCGCAGGCAAGGATTATCGGGAAGATGATGGTGGCATTGAATGTCGTCTCGGAGATAGCCTCATTCTCCGCATGGATGGCCGTCTGATAAAGGGTAACGGCGATCATGATGGTTGCGGACATGGTGGCAACAAAGCTCTCCAGCAAGTCGGAGCAGTTACCTGCGATGTCGTTAACGTTATCACCGATAAAGTCGGCGATGGTGTTGGGGATACGGCTGTCATCCTCGGGGAGATCATGACGGATCTTGCCCAGGATATCGGAAGAGATATCGGCAGCCTTCGTGTAGTTACCACCGGCAACACGGTTGAACATGGCAACGATGGAGCAACCGAGGGAATAGGTGGAGATCCTCATGATGGTGGGATTACACTGGAGATTTATAAGGACTCCTGATCCCGTGGCATCGTGCTTAACGCCGCTGATGAGAAGGATGCAGACAAGTCCGAGCATACCGAAGGCCTGAACTGCCAGACCGCTTATTGATCCGCCGCAAAGGGCCACCTTGACCGTCTCTCCGATGGAGAGAGTCTCACGGGCCTTGTTGGATGTACGGACATTTGCATAGGTTGCGGACCTCATACCGAGAACACATACGGCGGAACTCATGGCAGCACCCACGATGAACGTGATACCCGAAGTTTTCTCGATGAAGAGCGTGAAGATAAGAGCCAGGGCCGCAACAACGGCTATGATGCCCTTAAATTCGGTCTTGAGGAACGTAACAGAACCGGAACGGATTATCCCGGACAGTTCGATCATGTCAGGCGTACCTTCGGGCATCTTCTTGATGCGGTAGAAGTTCGCCATTATGTATACCATGGCAAGCACGCATACACTTAACACGACCACTAAAACGATAGTGTTATTACTGAACATTCAACCCTCCTGTAAAGTAATGTTGGAATAAGTACTTTATTCTTTATAAAGCCAATGGGATTATAACATACCATCCGCATGCTTTTGGACAGATTATTTAAAAAATCCGTCGATTTTTGCTTTTTACTTGGATAATTTGAACTATCAGGCATGGATTATTCCCAGTCTTGTATATATACTGTTTACATGAAACGGAAAACCATGACCACATTGATCTCTTTGACACTTATTGCAGCCCTCACGGCATGCAATACCCCCACGGTAACCGAAGAGACGGAAACTTCCCTTATCCCTTCCGAAACGGAAAATACCACGGATGTCGCAGTCACAGAGAGCGCTGCACCTGCGGAAGTCACCGTATCCGTCGATTACGAAGGCATGACAGCTGAACAGATAGTATCCTGCCTTACCCTGGAGCAGAAGGCATCCCAGATGGTACAGGGTGCCGTCTATTGCCTCGACCCCGACCAGATGCAGGAGTCCTGCTACGGATCGGTGCTCTCCACCTACGGCATCTGGCCCGCCATGAGCGCCGACCAATGGAGAGATCTCGTCACCGATTACCAGGAGGCGGCAATGGATTCCGAAGCCGGTATCCCCTTCATCTACGGAAACGACTCCGTCCACGGAGTAAACACCGCTTCGGGATGCGTGATATTCCCCCAGAACATCAATATGGGGGCCGCGAACGATCCCGAACTAACGGAAGAATACGGAGCCCTTGTGGGAAGTGATATGATCTACACGGGCATGATATGGAACTTCGGTCCCGTGGTGACCTCCTCCATGGATCCCCGCTGGGGCAGGACCTATGAATGCTATTCCACGGATCTTACCCGCATCACTCCCCTTGCGGTCTCTTATATCACGGGACTCCAATCCCAGGGTGTGATGGCTTGTGCCAAGCACTTCTTCGGAGAGGGAGACGTCGCCTACGGCACGGGCGAGGGGGATTTCATTATCGACAGGGGTGATGCTGCCATCTCCGACGAGAGAGCCGCGGAACTGCTTGATGTTTACAGACAGGTAGTGGATGCGGGAGTCCTCTCCGTCATGGTATCCCACTGTTCAGTGAACGGGGTCAAGATGCACGAGAACGGAGATTATATAAGCATCCTGAAGAACGATCTGGGATTCGAGGGCATAGTCATCTCAGACTGGAATTCCATACACAATACCTCCGGGGCGACCTTGAAAGATCAGGTCATAAACGCGGTAAACGCCGGTATCGACATGTTCATGGAGGAGCAGACCCACGAGGATGTCCGTGACTATATCATCGAAGGCGTTGAGGAGGGTTTGATCCCCGAGGAAAGGATCGACGACGCAGTCACCAGGATCATCAACGTCAAGTTGCAGCTCGGTCTTTTCGACGATCCGTTTCTTGAGGAGCTCACCCCCGCCTACGACTGGAACAGCGACAGATCCCGGGAGGTGGCAAGGCAGCTTGCAGCCGAGAGCTACGTTCCCCTCAAGCTCACCTCCGATTACACCCTTCAGGGAAAGAGGATATTCGTAACGGGACCCGCCTCCGACGACACGGGAGTTCTTTGCGGAGGATGGACCTACACCTGGCAGGGCTCCTCTGATGCTGATAATTGGGATATGGAGTGGTGTCCCGATTGTAATACCATCCTGGATGCTCTTCAGGAAAATGCCGATGCCTGCGGCTATGAGATAGTCACCGACCCCGAGGAGATCTCATCCTGCGACATGGTGCTCCTTTGCGTGGGAGAATACCCCTATTCCGAGTGGTACGGCGACACCGAGGATCTTTCCATAACGGGAGATCATGCCCTTGAAGGAAACGCGGAAGCCATAGAGCTTGCCGCATCATCGGGCCTTCCCGTGACCACCCTCATAGTGGCGGGCAGGAACGTCCTCATAAATGACTATCTCTCCGATTGGGATAACGTTATAATGTGCTATCTGCCCGGATCCGAGGGCGGAAATGCCGTATTTGATGTATTGAGCGGAAACGTTCCCTTAAGCGGCACCCTTCCCATGCCCTACTACTCCTCCCTCGAGGATCTGGAAAGCGGCAACATAATGTGGGATGTGGGCTTTACTGCGGCTCCCGGGAATTCTTAAACAACGTCATCATCTCATTGGTAAGACTCATATCGTCGGGTTGGAGTTCCACTTCGGCCCGACTTTTCCATTCTGCGACGGATAATTCCTGCTCGTCCATATGGATATGGGGGTCCCCGTCCAGTTCGCAGAAGAAACCCGCCAGGATATCATCGGCAACGCCCCAGGGCTGGGATCTGTAATAGCGGATGTTCCTGACCTTTAATCCGGTCTCCTCCATGACTTCCCTGGAAACGGTCTGTTCCAAAGTCTCGCCTATCTCCGTGAAGCCCGCCACCAGGGCATAGTACCCGGGGCCTCTTCCGTTATATTTTGTAACCAGTATCTTATCCCTTTCCCTGTCGATGACGGCGACGATAACGGCGGGCACCACCCTGGGATAGATGATATGTCCGCAGGAGGTGCAGATAAGAGCCCTTTCGTTCTCGCTCCTCACCGTCTCATTTCCGCAGTGACCGCAGTATCTGTTGTTCTTATACCAGGAATCCAGCTGCTTGGCGGTAAAGGCGGTAAAGAGCTCCTCCTTTGTGATGTTGTCGCTCCTTCTAAGCTCACGGATCTTCCTGTAGCAAAGACCGTCCTTATATTCCAAAGTCTCGTCCAAAGCAAGAAATACCTTCGTATCGTCCAGTTTCAGTATATAGATCAGCTTATCGGGGATCTTCACCAGGTCAGTAAGTCTCGGGAGCCTTGTTCCGTAAAGAAGTCCGTCACGGGTGAAATGGATAAGGATGGAATCCTTATCGGGGACGGCATAATAGTCAAATGAGTTATCAAGTCTATGTGGTTCAATATCCTGTATCATGGGTAAGATTATATAAAAGGGATCATCCTAAGACAATCCCTCTTATATGCTCCTTACTCTAGATATCCTTTCTCCTTTGCTTCATGTAACAGATAAGTACCGCTACGGAGGATACGGATACCAGTATCCCCGCTATAAGGTTTCCTGACCCCCAGGACTCTCCCGTCCCGGGAAGCTCCTTAGATACTCCCGATACCACGGGCTCGGGGCGTGTAATTGTCACGGTCTGATCCGAGTCATTAATATCCGTGTGGTGCCCCACCTGCTTTCCGTCCCTGTACATATATTCGAAGCACACGATATCCTTTCCCCGGAGATCCTTCACGTCAACGTCGAAGAACACGGAGATCTGCCCGCTCTGATCCTCGGCGGTGAATATCACCTGCGTCCTGATATCATTGCCTTCAGAGTCCTTAAGGACCTCCCCCGTCTCCTTATCCCTGAGTTCGCCTTGAAGTTCGTATTCCATGCCGACGATAAGTCCCTTATAGGAGACCACGTCCTCCAATGTCACGATCCCTTCGGGAAGGAGTTCGGTCTTCCCCGTTTCCTTCTCCCCCAGTGTGGTCCCGATCACGGTACCTTCGTTGAGGAAAAGTCCCCTCACGCCGTCTATCTGGGTATAAGTATCGTTTCCGACGATTATCTCAGAGAGCTCCGCCGTTACGGAGAATGCATACCAATTGGGATCTGTCTCGTATCCCTCCGGGGCGATCTCCTCTCTGACTATATAGTTCTGTCTGGGGATATCCTCCAGGCGGTAGCATCCGTCGCCGTCCTCATCCTCCACGGATCCGTAGAACACATCGATCCCCTCACTATAGGTACAGTCGGCATTCACATCGATATAGACACTGAACACCGCCCCCGGGAGCAGGATATCCGTATCCTTTCCGTCGCACTTCACGATCGTAAGGGCTCCCGTGGCATCATTGGCAACACCCGTGAAGCCCGGATCTTCTATATCCACGGTCTCACCGTCCGTCCTGATGCTGAAGGGATACGTGTTATTGCTCCTGTTAAAGCCGGGAGGCGCCACCGTCTCCTCCACTATGTAGTCTCCCCAGGGCAGATCCCTGAGATAGTACTCTCCGACGTTCTCCTCCCTCATGGTGCCCACCACGTTGCCCTGCAGGTCGAAAACGGTAAACACCGCACCCGACAGCCTGTTATCGGGATAGAGCTCGTCTATCTTGGTGATGTGGACGGTTCCCCTGCAATAGTTTCCGATGGTAACGTTAAGATACTCCATGTTTAAGGTATCAACATCCGGGGTTATGGTGACCGGAGTGACATTCCCGCCTTCTGCCGCCGAGAAGCCCTCGGGGGATACCGTTTCCAGGATGAGATAATCACCGGCCCGCAGTCCCCCGTCCGTCACATATACGGGATCGCCGTTATCGTCCGTGGTCTCCACGAAGGATACGGAGGATCTGACATCGATATCGGGATCTAAGACACCATCGGAATCCACGTCCTCGTAAAGCTCGAATACGGCTCCCGAGAGAAGGTGGTCCGGGTCGTCCCCGTCGCACTTACGGATCCTGATCAGGGCCTTATAGGGCTGATCGGCAAAGGACACCTCGTAGAGCATGCCCTTTTCCACGTCAACGGAGATGCACTCCTCGGAAAGAAGATAGTTTTCCGGGGCCTCCGCTTCCGCGATCAGGTAACTTCCCGCACCGAGCCCTTCGAAAACAACAACGCCGTCGTTGTCGTCGTCACTGATCCTGGTGAACTCAGATCTCTCTTCCCCGTCAACGATCCCGTTTCCGTTTATATCCGCATATATGTCAAAGACGGCACCGGGGACCAGCTCCCCGTTCTCACCGTCCACCTTGGAGACGCTTACGGAGGCCTTGATGATATTAATGGCGGTTATCTCCGTACTGTAAGACGGAGAGGCGGATGTCAGATGTACCCTCTTTATTCCGTTTCCCGCCGTCCCTCCGACGAACCGCACTTCGTTATACTCGGGGTACTGTTCCTCAATGTCGTACCATCCGTAGGGAAGTCCCGTTATATCCACCGTTCCGTCCTCACCGGTAACATATGTACCCATGAATACCCTTACGGCGGAGGCGGAATCGAATCTGACCTCATTTCCCCTGTAGTAAAGATCGAAGGCGATGCCTGATACAACTCCCTCCTCGGATACCTTACGGATCTTGAGATCAGCTTGTTTCCTTATATTCTCGCAGCTTATCGTGACCACCTGATCCTCGGCGTCTTCCACGCTGATGTCCCTGTAAAAGTATGTTCCGTCCGAGGAAAGGGTGAAGCCCTCAGGAACGTCGTAGGTGTAGGAAGCATCCCCGGTCTCACCGGTCACGGGATCGATATAGACCGAATCGGGGATATATTCCACGATCCTGTAGTCCCCCGCGGGAAGTCTTTCAATGGTCTCGACCTCATTTTCGCCCAGATCCCAGAGGACGGGACAGCCTTCTCCCCGTTCTCCTGTGGTGGAGGTCTCTCCCCTTGCGACAAGGGAACCTCCCGATGTACGCAGTTCAAAGGAGATATCTGCACTATCGCCGTCGGTACCGGTGACCTTTAATACCCTAAGGGAATTCGTAAGTTCCTCGTTTACCACCTGAAGATCCCTGTCTCCGTCGATGACGAAGGATGTCTCGTAGGAATTGTCCCCTATCCTTGTCCATCCCGAGAGGTTTAAGGATACATATGTGATGGAAGATCCGTCCTCCAGGTCCATGCTCTCCTCCTCCCAGGTCTCCGTCAGGACATATTGACCGAAGGGCAGTCCGGTAACATCGAAGTCCCAGGAAACGGATCCGTCAGACGAAGTATCGCCCGTAGCCACAAGTCGGTCCGGAGAGCTTATCTTCCCGTCGGAATCCGAATCCAGGTAGAGTTTAAACGTGACGGTCCCGGGATCGAAGGTATCTCCCTCGGGGATGTCTTTACTTACCTCTACACCGCCCTGTTGCCTGATGTTCTCGGCCCTAAGGGTGATATCCTGTCCGCCGTCGATCAGGATATCCGTATAAAATCCGCCCTCGGTCTTCGTCCACCCCTCCGGGGTATCGTATGTATAAGGGATCTTGTACCCGTCCCTGAGTGTCAGATATGTCTCGGGGACCTGTTCCGTTACCCTGTAATTTCCGGGAACAAGTTCCAATACCCTGTCTCCGTCTTCGAACACAAGATCTCCGTTCCCGTCGGTGGTCCCCTCAAAGGATCCGTTGCCATCCAGGCTTTCCACCGTAAAGCTTATGCCGGATACGACATCGCCGTCGGAGGACGCGGTCTTCTGCAGCGAGAAGGTACCCATGCTCTTCTCAAAGGCCACCCAGGAGGTTATTCCGTAAAATCCCCCGCCGCTTACCGCCACGGCCTGGAGATTATCCTCATCATCTCCGTCTCCGTATATCCCGTCGTCGTAGATCCTGATATCTCCCCGTCCCCTGAGGTTAGACCGAAGTCTCATGGTTATATTATCGGGATCCGCCGAAGGGTCGAACCATATCTCAATGGTATCCCCGGATATGCTGTAACTGACCAGTCCCGGATCGAGCTCCTGATCCGTTCCCGCTCCCACGAAGAAATCGATATCCGTGAAGTCGTAGTCGGAAATATCCTCATTCAGGTCCTCCAGCTTCACATATCCGTTTGATCCCACCTCCCACACGGGAGCCGAGGATCTGTACATGGAGGAGAAGGAAGGTCTCGGGCGCCCGTAGGAGCTGCCGCGTCCCGTTGCGGGATCGTAGGTATTATCCGAGAAGACCCGGTTCTCGATCTTGTGGTACCAGTAGTCACACCTTAAATGGAACTCATGCTCCTCCTCATCCTGGTAATCTGGATCTCCGAATATGGTGAGGGCGACATTGGCGGCGCCGGTCCCATGGGTACCGCCGTAGTAGTCCCTCTCCCCCACTATGACCTCCCAGATAAGTATCTGGGTGGCAACGGCATAGTACAGGTTATCCTCAGGATCCTCGGGATCTCCCGTCCCGAGTTCCCGGGCACTTCCTTCGCCGTCGCAGTAGTATCCTCCGCCGTATCCGTAAAAGAGGATCCTCTGGAGTGTTTCCTTCTCCTCCTCGGCGGTCATCTGCCCCGTTCCCGAGAGGAGAGCGTCCGCATCCTTGAGATCAAGGGTGTCATTGTCGCTCCTGTGGCGTCCGGGCTCCAGGCAGTAACCGATGTTATCTTCCCCGTCTATGTCGAAAAAATACATCATGTCACCCTCGTGGTGTTCCCAGCCCCCGTTATAGGTAACGGTCTCATGCCAGTGGGGCAGTTCGTACCCGATGACCCGGGAATCCGATGCGGAAACATCACGCCGGATCGTCAAGGGCAGGAGATTTGCCGCCACGAGAACGCAGGCCGTTAATATCTTCGGTATCTTGATCTTCATATATTCACCCCCTTATCCCCTCTGTTCCCTTGTCATGGGGAAGATCCTTCGGGAGGATCTGCTGTAGAGATACACACCGTCGGAAAGCCTTTCCCTCTCGTTTACATGATCGTTGCAGATCTCCTCGGCAAAGTAGAACAGAAATCCGATATCCGTGTTCTCGTTGGCCTTTAAGATGATCACTTCATCCGTTGAGGGCATGACCATCAAAAGATCACTGTCCAGATCGTCAGACAGATCGTGGAGGACCTCCTCGTACAGGATCCCCGATGCCCCGAAATGCTTTATCCTGTTGGAAAGAAGCCAGAACTTCACGGATTCGTCG
>DNAE01000014.1 GCA_003543635.1 Clostridiales bacterium
CTCATCGAGCGGAACACCGGCTACGACGAGATAGGTATGCTGTCCCTTTCCACCAGCGATTATACGGGACTTAAGGAATTAACGGACGGCCTTCTTGAATCCTACGAGGGAAGGCACACGAGCCTTTCTCTCCCGTCCCTCAGGATAGATAACTTTGCATTGGATCTCATGGAGAAGGTCTCCAAGACCCGTAAGACGGGATTGACCTTTGCCCCGGAGGCGGGGACCCAGAGACTTCGCGACGTGATAAACAAGGGAATAAACGAAGAGGATATATTAAGTGCCCTGGAGCTGGCCTTCAAGGGCGGATGGAGCACCGTTAAGCTCTACTTCATGTTGGGACTTCCCACGGAGACGGACGAGGATATCGCAGGCATTGCGGATCTTGCCAAAAAGATCGAGGACCTCTACTATGCGGTGGCAAGGGAAAAGGGGGTCAAGCCCAGACGCCCGGAGATAACCGTCTCCACCTCCATGTTCATCCCCAAGCCCTTCACGGCATTCCAGTGGGAGAAGCAGAATACCAAGGAGGAGTTCCTGCGCAAGCAGGCGATCTTACGGGGACTTCTGAAGAAACAGAGGAGCGTCAGGTATATCTGGCACGATGTGGATTCCTCCTGCTGGGAGGGGGTCCTTGCCCGCGCCGACAGGAGACTTTGCGAAGTCATAAGGAAGGGCTACGAGCGGGGATATATCTTCGATGCCTGGGATGACAACTTCGATTATGCCGGCTGGCTGGAACTCATGGATGAGGCGGGCCTTACCTGGGAGATGTTCGCCCGGGGATATGATGTGGATTCGGCTCTGCCCTGGGATAACATCAGCGTCGGCGTGAAAAGGGAATTCTTCCTTGCGGAACGCGAGCGCGCTTACAAGGAGATCGTGACACCCAACTGCAGGGAAAAGTGCAGCAACTGCGGAGCGGCATGCTTCAAGACGGGAGTCTGTTATGACAGAAGATGAGAGAAGATATGAGATGACCAGGCAGAAACACCAGACTGCCTATGTCTGCAGGACACGCTTTGAACGGCACGGCGCCACGGCATATATCGGACATCTGGATCTCATGAAGGTCTTCGAGAGAGCCTTAAAGAGGGCAGATCTGCCCCTCCTTTATACCCAGGGATACAATCCCCGTCCCATGCTGGTCTTCGCCCTTCCCCTGGGCGTCGGGATCGAGACGAGCGGGGATTATGTGGACGTCTCCCTTTCGGTGACGGTGCCCGCGGAGGAATTCATGGAAAGGCTTAACAGGGAGCTTCCCGAGGGAGTTAAGGCCCTGTCCTGCATCAACATAGACGAACCTAAGCGCAGCCTCATGAGCGTGGTCACCGTGGCGACATATAAGCTCAAGGGAAGGGGGATCACCAAGGGTGTGATCGGTCTTTTCGCGAGGGAGAGACTGGAGATAGAGAAGAAGTCCAAGGGCAAGATCAAGACCACGGATATAAGGGAGCTTCTGATCAAGATCACGGGGACAGAGGGTCCCGATTCGGTGGAGGTAATGGTATATGCGGGTTCGTCGAGGAACCTGCGCCCTGACAGTATCTTTGCCGCACTGGTGAAGTATGAGGGCTTTGATGCGGGCAGTATCGACGACACTGCCGTGGAAAGAACGGCCCTTTACGGGGGAGAGTATCCCGACATCGAGGGAATTGAAGGTTTGGTCTGATTAGTGTAAAATCAATTGGTTACACATAAAGAACGGGAGTATTCTGATGAAGATCGAAGAACAGGAAATGGCTGATTGCCTTGTAAGGATACTGGAGAACGTTATCCTTACTGAAGAGAAGTCCATCAGACAGGGCTATTTCTCCGATCTGTCCATCGCCGAGATGCATACCCTTGACGCCATCGGTCCCTACGAAGCGAGGACGATGACGGAGACTGCCAACAGCCTCGGTATCACCACGGGAACACTCACCGTATCGATCGACAGACTCGTCCGCAAGGGCTATGTCACGAGGAAACGTGACGAGAATGACAGAAGGATCGTCCGCATCTCCCTTACCAGGGAGGGAAAGATCGCTTCCAGGATGCACGGGAAGTTCCACGGTGTTCTGGCAAGACATATCCTTGAGCCCTATTCGGAGGAGGAGAAGAAGCTCCTGCTCAAGCTCGTGAACGATATCGATTCGTTCCTTGAAGCGCAGGTGGAGAAATATGACAACGCAGAATCCATAAGGATGACCGCAAGAAGAGTTGCGGAAGAGACAAGAAGGAGAAACGACGATGGATGACAAAGAAGCCCCCCGAGAACGTAACACGGCCGAGACGGACGTCGAGAAGAGAAAGGATATGATCTTCGAAGACGTTCTCAAGCTCATTGTGCAGGAGCTGGGTATATCCCCCACGGATATCAACCGGGACGTATCGATAATGGATGAACTGGATTTCGATTCACTGCAGATGTATGAGCTGGTCATCGACCTCGAGGAAGCTTATGATATCCGACTGCCGGATGAACTTTTGGAGACCGTTAAGACTGTCGGTGATATCGTAGATCTGGTCTACGAACAGTCTGTCTGAACGAATGAGATATATCCTTATAATCAACAGCAGATCAAACCCCAAGATGCTCGAATCCCTCGATGATGCGATCAATATGGTATCGCGCACGGATCCGGATCTCAGGTCGAGGATCGAGATGAGGTTCACCGATTACCCGGGACACGCCTCGGATATAGCTGTTGAGATAAGCGAGCAGTTTGCCGACAAGACCATGATCGTGGCCTGCGGCGGAGACGGCACGATCCATGAGATCGCCAATGCCCTCGCTTTCAGGAAGACTCCCATGACCTGCATCCCCTTCGGAACGGGAAACGACTTCGTCAAGACGATCCTTCCCACCTGGAAGAAGTGGAGCTTTGAGACCCTGCTTTCCTGCCTTGACGACATCACGATAAAGACATCGGATCTCATCAAGATAGACAGTTACGACATAATGGGGACCCACCTTCAGAACTGGTCGGGTTACATGAATAACGTAACTTCCATCGGACTCGATACCGAGGTGCAGGCCAGGGCAAAGGCCATAGTCGAGACCAAGGATACCAAGTTTACCAGGGATACGGCATATATAAGATCCGCTATCCCCTCGATCTTCGGCAAGAGATCCCACGATTTCTCCTATAAGCTGGAACTGGAAGACGGAACCTTCGTGGAAAGCGAATCGGATTCCCATACCCTTATAAGCATATGTAACGGAAGATTTTACGGCGACGGTTTCTGTCCCGCCCCGGGCGCGGACATCTCCGACGGAGTCGCCGATATATGCGTCGTGGAGGACGTTAACATCTTCAAGGCCATGGGATTGCTGCTCCTGTACCGCTACGGCAAGCACGAGGGAAGATCCGGCATAAAGATGTACCGGGCGACCTCGGGCGTCATCTCATCCAAATCGCCCTCATGCCAGTTGCTGGGCAATTACGACGGAGAGGATTTCTTCGGAAACCGGATCAGGTTTGAAGTATTCCCCAAGGCATTAAAGCTCGGGGTATTCCCTGAGGACGGTTATAAGAAAAAACTCTGATATCAGGCTTCGGGATCCAGATGGAGATCCTCCATCTGGTGCATCCATGCGCAAAGGGCGTCGGTCATCTTATGGGCGTCGTTATCGTAGTCTTCACCGTGCAAAGGTTCACCCACGTAGATCCTGATCTTCTTTCTCTTCATGAATCCCTTGAAGGGCTTGGGCCACTTGCTCTGCCTGGGCCATGCATCGTATGCGCCGGAAATATAAACGGGTACCAGGGGGGAGGAGGACTTGATGGCAATGTAGCATGCGCCGTCCTTCATCTCGCCCAGTTTGCCGTCGTGCGTTCTCGTTCCTTCGGGGAAGACGAAGCAGATGTTTCCCGCCTCGACCACCTTCTTGGCCTTGATAAGTCCCCTTACGGGATTGCCGTGACGCTCCACGCCGATACCGCGGCCGACCCTTACGATAAGTCTGCCCAAGGCACCGTAGTCCGTGGCAAGGTCAGCGCCCACCAGGGCGGTCATATACTTGAAGTGTCCCCTGGGGAGGAACTTGCTTATGAGTACTCCGTCAGCGAAGCATTGATGGTTGCTGGCTACGACGTAGGGAATATCCTTGGGGAAATTCTCCCGTCCCACGCATTTGATATTGGTACATATATCCGTAAGAAGAAGGAAACCGATCTTTGCAAGGTTTCCGCTTATTCCGCGCTTCGCGGGATAGGAATTCGGATCTTCCTTCTCTCTTTTTGACGGTTTATTCTCGCTCATTGTCGGCCCCCCGAGTTTTATTACTTCTTTTATGGTATCTTTCTTCGGAAATAAAGCAATATCATTTTTTCCTTTGAAAACACCAAATATTTTACATTTATTTAATTTTGCCACAAATTTACTTCGATAATCAAAGTTAATTAAGTTACAGTATGGACTTGATATTGCGAAAATGATAATATTTTTCGGTAAGCATTTTGGCGCTTGGAGGTTTGTATGAAGCCTGTTACGGGAACTCCGATATTTGAGGCGGAAAGATTTGGAAACATAAGGGATCTTATCCTTACATCATGTGAAAGACATGCTGCATCGGATGCATTTATATTCAGGAGAAACCCCAAGCAGTCTGAGATCCACAGATCCTTTGCAGAGTTCGGCGAGGACATAAGGGACCTGGGAACATACCTTGTAAACAGCAAGTATAAGGGCGACAGGCTCGCCGTAGTGGGAGAGAACTGCTACGAGTGGTTCGTTTCCTATATATCCATACTTTCATCTGATTCCGTGGGCGTTCCCCTGGACAGGATGCTCCCCGAGGATGAGCTCATCGCCCTCCTGGAGAGATCTTCCAGTAAGGTGCTCTTCTACCATCCCAAGCATCACTCCATGATGATGTCCATCTCCAAAAAGCAGAAGGAGGGAACCATCGATATCGCCGTTGAGAAGTACGTTTGTATGTATAAGGACGGACTTGCCAAGGGCGATGTCTGGCCCGGGGACGATGACAGGTTCGTTTCCTTCGGAGACCTTCTGGAAGAGGGAAGAAGGCTCCGTGACGGAGGAGACGACAAGTTCGTCAACACACCCATAGCTGAGGAGGAGACAAGGATAATCCTCTTTACCTCCGGTACCACCTCCATGAGTAAGGGTGTACTTCTCAGCCACAAGAATATCTGTTCCAATGTTTATTCCATAACACAGACGCTCTACGTTAAGGAAGGTGACCGTGCATTCTCCATACTGCCCCTTCACCATACCTTCGAGAATACCTGTGATATGTTCATCCTTTCCGTGGGTTGCTGCCTGTGTCTTGCAGACGGACTCAGGTACATAGTAAAGAATCTTCAGGAGTGGCATCCGGATGTATGTATATCCGTACCGCTTCTTTTTGAGAATATCTATTCCAAGATCGAAGACGGTATCAAGGAGTCGGGCAAGGAGAAGCTCATCAGCATCATGGTCCCCGTCACGAGATTCCTCAAAAGATGCGGACTGGATCTCAGGCGCGCGGTCTTCAAGGAGATCCTGGATAAGCTCGGCGGTAACATGCGTATGGTGGTCATCGGCGGTGCGGGCATCGACAAGAGATATATCGATGCATTCTCTAACTTCGGTATCGACTTCTTCATGGGCTACGGTCTCACGGAGACGAGCCCCGTTATATCCGTAACAAATTCCATCTGCAATGTCCACGGTTCCGTGGGAAGACCCCTTCCCGGTATCGAGGTCAAGATCGATACGGAGGATAACGGCAAGAATGCCGTCGGCGAGATCATGACGAGATCCGACTGCGTCATGGGAGGATACTATAAGAACGAGGAAGCAACAAAGGAGGCCCTTGAGCCTGACGGTTGGTTCCATACGGGAGATATGGGATTCATCGATAAGACGGGTTCCATCCACGTTACGGGAAGAGTTAAGTCCATGATCGTTCTGACCAGCGGCAAGAAGGCATTCCCCGAGGAGATCGAGTCCCTTATCGCGGAGATCAAGGGTGTCACGGAAGTCTTCGTCTGGGGCGGAAAGAACGAGAGGGAGGCCATCGATATCTGCGCCAAGCTCCTTATCGACAGGAAGGAGATCGGCAAGGAGATAGGCTCCGCAGGTGTTCCCGATGATTCCGAGGTCAGCGTTTACTTGAACGACAAGATGCACGAGGTCAACCACAAGATGCCCTCCTATAAGATCGTCAGGAACTTCGTATTCTCCGAGACCGACATGATCAAGACCACGACCCTCAAGATCAAGAGACCCAAGGAGCAGGAGGCCATCGAGAAGCTCCTTGAGGCTAACAACGTCACCATGAGGGACATGAACGGGACCAATCTCGACAGACTGCAATAAAGTCCGTTTAATCGCTTCTCTTATTGATATAATTATGATGTGAGAACCGTAAGAGGGGGATTGCGTCATGATCAAGTTATTCGGGATCAAGGATCCCGCCTGCAGGACTACGACCATAATAGAAGAAGAAATAGCCCGTGAGGACGGAAGGAATACCGTCTTCATCGCGCCCGAATCTTCAAAGGCCGTGGTGGAGCGCGTAGTTTCCGAGAACATCAGAAAGATATACGGAACACATAGGGTGGAGGCTGACCCGGATATCATCATCGAATCCTCATTTGTGGGTGGAGATGTATTGAGCTTTATCCGCCTGGCCGTGAGGATCCTGGAGATGACGGGCAGGGATTATTCCGGCGCCGATCAGGGATTGCTGCGTAATGCGATCTACCGGGTCCTGGCGGAACATATGGACGAATTCAAGACCTTCGGCAAGCTTGCGGGAAGGTTTGAATATATAGATGAACTGATAATCCTCCTGGGGGATTTCATGAGATTCGGAATAACCGAAGAGGGTATTGCCTCCGCATATGAGGCTGCCGACGGAGCGGATGAGAGCTATCTCCATAAGCTCCACGATCTCAAGCTCCTTACCATGTACCTTAAGAAGCTGGGGGAGATCTATGAGACGGAATTCCTTTCCGACCCCATATCCGGGGCCGCTAAGCTCCTGGGTGAACTGGCGGGGGATCCCGCCCTCCGTAAGAAGAGGCGTATGAGACCTCTGGTGAGGTTCCTGCAAAGAAGGTTCGTGGTACTGGGTTTCGGTACCACCAGGCTCCTCACCCCCGTGGAGACGGAACTTGTGGGTAAGATGAGCGCCCTGGGAAGCGAGATCGTATTTTTCCCCCTGGTCAGGGATGATGGCCGTGAAGAGTCCTCGGACATGAGCGTTTACGGTGATGCGTTCACCGATCTGATGATGTCGTCCCTCCCGGATGTCTCATTTGAAGAATATAAGGGTAAGGCTCCCTACGAGCCCTGCCGTGCTTCCCTGGATTATGCCGCGGGAGCCGGAAGGAGCGTTTCCCCCGACTGCACCAAGACGGACCGCATCATGTCGGTCACCCTCCCTGAGGCGGACGACCGCATAGCCTTCGTTTCCAACGAGATAATAAGGCTCACGAGGGGAGAAGATGCCTTAAGGTATAAGGATATAAGGGTGGTGTGCGTGGATGAGACCATGGTGACGAGACTTCCCGGCATCATGAAGCTCTACGGACTTCATATCTTCACCGACAGGAAGATAACCCTGGAGAATACTCCGGTATTCCGATATCTCTCATTGCTCTCGGAGCTGCCCCTTCGCGGTTACGACACGGAGACTATATTGAAGCTCATGAGGACGGGCCTTGTACCCGTCAGATATGAGGATGCGGACCTGTTCGAGAATTACTGCCTCCGATATAACATCTCGGGGGAGAGCAGGATCTTCGATCGGGAGTTCTTCGTTTCCCCGGATAAGTATCCCATGAAGGCCATGGAAAACGGCTGGGAGACCAACGCCGCGGAGTACCTCTGGGAGAACGTGGTGGAAAGGGTCCTGGTCCCCGTCTGCGCAGTGGCAAAGAAGACCGCAACGCTTAAGACCATAAGCGACAAGGCAAGGTGCCTGGCGGAACACATCGACTCCCTTTCAAAGAATATGGATGCCCTGACAAAGGAATGGTACGGGAGAAACGACGATACCATGGCCTCCGCCCTCGTGAGGGGTTATAACGAGGTCATGACCCTCCTGGTCAACCTCTCCTCTGAGTTCAATAACGTAAAGATATCCCAGGAGGCCTTCTGCTCCCTGATCAGGATCGACATGCGCAACAAGTCCGCGGGTACGATCCCCCTCAAGGCGGACTCGGTGGAGATCGTCTCGGTGGAGGAGGCGTTCCTTACACCCTGTAAGGCTCTGTTCATACTGGATGCCAGGAACGATAATTTCCCCTACTCCAGGACCTTCGATACCATCATGACGAGAAATGAGCTCGCCAAGCTCTCCGAGGCCGCGGGCGTTGACCTCCCCGATAAGGCGGACCAGAAGCACAAGACCGAATTCATAAGTGCGGCCCTGATGCTCAATTCCTGCGGAGGGAAGATCGTCTTCGTCAACAGTCGGGAAGACGAGAAGAGCTTCTGCTGCCTGTTCTTCGAGAAGTATACGGATCAGGTGTTAAAGGATGTATTCAGGACCCCGGTGTACGGGTTTAAGACCGAGAAGAGGCATGACTTCGAACATGCGTCATTGTCTCCGGCGGACATGGATATCCTTCTGGGGGACGGCCTTCGGGTCAGCGTATCCTCCCTCGAGAAATATAATAAATGCCCCATGCAGTACATGATGACGGAGGTCTTAAAGATCGACAGGAGGACCGACGGAACAAGGGTGGGCGCCAACGATATGGGTACCGTCATGCACAACATGCTGGAGCGGGGCGTCTCCGATGCGGTGGAGGAATATAAGACCCCCGGGGAGCTCCTTTCCTATTCGGAGAAGATAAGGGAGGATAAGGATCTGCTCGAGAAGACCGCCCAAAGGTATTTCCTGGAGTTTTGCAACAACTCCGGCAATATCAACATGATGAGCGATGAGTTCAAGGCACTGGTGGGACGCAAGGCAAGAAGGATGTTCGGCTTCATATTCCCCGAGGTCCTTCGGGAGGCCGGGGAGAACGGATATGTGCCCTGCAGGTTCGAGATGAAGATCAGGGATATAGACCCGCCGCTGCAGTTTGATATATCCGGAAAGAAATTCCTCTTCACGGGATCCATCGACAGGGTGGACAGACACGAGGACGGAAGCTACAGGATCGTCGACTATAAGACGGGAAGCAAGAAGATAGAACTTGATAAGACCCTGGCGGGACTTCAGATACAGCTCTACGCCTATGCCAATGCGGCAGGGGCAGAGTTCGGTGACGATAAGGTGACCGAGGCGGGCTATTCCGAGATCGGACTTAAGCCCTCTGACAAGGGCACCAAGCCGGAGGCCACCTTCACGGGCCTCAAGAAGGAGGAGTTCGATATCGTCAGGAACTACGTGGGATCCCTCATGCGGGAGAATTGCGGGGACATTGCAAAGGGCAAGGCACCGGCTCTCATCAATTCCAAGGAGAACGGCGGAAACTACGGAAGGGGCGGATGTGAATACTGTCCGTTCAAGGGCGGCTGCGGCAACAGCTACGGCAGGCCGAGGGTCCGGATGGTATCTCCCCCGGAGGAGGAGCTTCCGGAGGGTTGGGCACCCATGGACGGAAAGAAGATCGGAAACAAGGACCGTATCTTCTATACGATGATAAAGAGAACGGAGAAGGACAATGGGTAAGGAATATAAACCGACGACGGAACAGCAAGCCATCATCAATGCGCCCATCGGCAATATGCTGGTGTCCGCCGCTGCCGGATCGGGAAAGACCACGGTCCTGGTAAAAAGGATCATTAACAGCATCGAGGCGGGGAACATCGCCATAGACCGTATCCTGGTGGTCACCTTCACCCGTGAGGCGGCCAACAAGATGAAGGGGGATGTGGAGAAGGCCCTTCGCGAGGAGATAGAAAAGCTGAACGGCGATCCCTCCTCCAAGGCCATGTCGGATCTTCTCAAGAAGCAGCTGGATCTTTTGCCGAGCAGTAATATCCAGACCCTGGATTCCTTCTGCAGCCAGGTGATAAACGAGAGATCCCATGTGCTTGCCGGCATGGATGTACATATCCCCGAACAGGGTACGGTGGTACTCGATTCCGATAAACTGGATCCCGTGTTAAAGAGCGCCGCCATGGAGGCGATAAAGGAGACCTACCTGGAGGGAGGAAGCGACGAGTTCTTCGAGCTTACCGACAGGTTCGGAAACGGAAGGACCGACGACGACCTCGCCGATGATATCTGCTACGTATATAAGAAGCTCAGGAGCCTTCCCGACTATCTCCGTCACATGGACGATATGCTGGTGCAAAGGCAGGAAGCTCAGGCGGAGGGTCGCATACTGGGACTTCAGGAGCTCGTTAATTCGGTAACGGACGTTACCGACCTCATCGACGGTGACCTTCTTACGGAGCTTCATGCGCTCCTGGAAAAGATCGGAGGAAAGAATAAACACAAGGACGAGCTCCACGACCTGATCGATGCCGTGGAGATATACGTCAAGGGAATAGAAGAGGCGAAGAAGACGGGAGACCTTAAGGCCGTATGGGATTCCCTGAGGAACTACTCCTGCCTGGTGGAAGACCCCGGAAGCTCCACCGCCCCGGTATATGTGGGACTTCCGAAGAACGATCCGGAGGATGAGGCCTCCGGTGAGTTCCTGGACAGGTTCGGTCCTGTTGCTGCTCTCATAAACCTTCTGAAGCCCAAGCTCTTTGAGGGCAGGGCAAAGAACGGGTATAAGGATTGCGGTGCCCCCTTCGAGATCTCCAAGAAGTATGCGGAGTTCTTTAACGAGACGGACGATGAGACGCTCCTTCGTCTCCAGGAAAAGCGTACGGAGTCCGTCAGGGCATTTACGGAGCTCATCAAGAAGACGGACCGTATCTTCGCGACGAAGAAGAGGAGAGCCCACGTGGTGGATTTCTCCGATCTTGCCCACATGGCAAAGCTCATACTGGAGCAGAAGGAAGCGGGGGATTACTACCGCGACAGGTTCATAGAGATCTATATCGACGAGTACCAGGATAACAGTGCCCTCCAGGACAGCATTATAGGTCTCATGTGCTCGGAGAAGGGCAACGTCTTCAGGGTGGGTGACGTCAAGCAGAGCATCTATAAGTTCCGTAATGCGGAACCCAAGCTCTTCCTGGATCTTTCAAAGGAATACCAAAGGGAGGGAAGTTGCGGAGAACTCAAGACCCTTAACTGCAACTTCAGGAGCAGCAAGGAGATCATTGACTTCGTTAATATCATCTTCTCCCAGATAATGACCGGCGACGGAGCCGAGATCGACTACGACGATAAGCAGAAGCTCATACACCCCTCTGAGGTGCCGGAGATAGAATTTGAAGGCGACGGTGAGCCGCCTGTCCTTCCCAGGGTCAGAATGCCGGATACTTCGAACATAAAGAGCGCGGAAGCCACAAGGGAAACGGTCCTCGAAGAAGTGATCCACTATACGGGATCGGGGGTGGAACTTTCCGATATCTGTATCCTTACAAGGAAGAATAAGATGGC
>DNAE01000203.1 GCA_003543635.1 Clostridiales bacterium
CTTCTCCTCTCCATTAGCGAGGAAGAGGACGAGGGGGACGAGGAACTTCATTTGACCTCCATCGGAGGATTTGCCCCCTCGATAACGGCCATATGCGGTATATCCGATGCCGTCGCCGAGCTTTCCGAGCAGAACATCGACGTGGGATTCCTCCTGATCGACCTGGAGACGGGATACGGACTCTACTATAACCCCTGGCAGACCTTCTACACCGCAAGCTCCATCAAGGGCCCCTACGCGGCCTCCTTCTGCTGCCTTAACAGGGATTCCGCCGAGGGTTGGGAGAATACCATCAAGAATATGCTCATCAATTCCGACAACGATGCATACACCTCCCTTAACGACACCTACGGCAGGACGTATATCAAGGAGTGGTGTGAGATGGCGGGGATAGATCCCGCCCCCTGCAACTACAAGTACCCCTACTTCGGGGCAAGGGACATGTCCCTCCTATGGCTTCTGAACTATGAGTTCTTCACCGAAGACGAATACGGTCAGGAGGTGAGGACCTGGTTTCAGACCCCCGTATACTCCCTTATAAACGGCGAGCTGGGGGAGCTTTATGTCACCGAGTCCAAGGCGGGCTGGATGACCGACGAGGAGCCCCGCCACAAGACCACCTGCGATTCCGGCATCGTCTATGCCGACAACGGGACATATATCATTTCCATCGTGTCTGATTCCCCCTCCACCATTGACCCCCTGCGTCCCCTGATGCAGGCCCTCAATGCAGCACACGACGAGATGTGATAGAATCGTCCTATGAATCTTTATGCGATAATCTCACTTTTCCTGTTCCTGACCTTTTTCCTTCTCCGTAAGGATGCTGTCAGGGTATTTCAGAAGATAGGCCTGGGTAAGACCGAGAGCGTTGTGGCCACGGCCTCCTGCGCCGCGGTATCCGCCTCCGTGATCCTGGTGCCGATCATGGATCTCAGGTTCCCCAGGATAATGGCGGCCATGTACTTCGCCTTCGCCCTTTTGACCATTGCGGCGGTCAAGTTCAAGGACCGCATCAAGGTAAACCTCAAGGGCAGGGGAGAGATGATCGCGGGGCTTATCGCCGTGCTTACCGTCACTGTCACATACTCCCTTATAATGTCCGTTACCTCCTTCCCCATCGCGGAGGGCTGGTATACCGCCTTTGCCTACGACATGAACGTGAACGGCGCCGTGCCCTACAGGGACTTCGAGCTCCTGTTCACTCCCACATATACTTACTTCATCGCAGCTTTCACGAAGATCTTCGGCTATGAACTCATCAAGCTTCGTATCCTGGGAGTCCTCATCTTCGCCGCCATCGCGGTACTGATGTATTTCCTCCATTCCAAGCTCTTCGATTCCTACGCCGCGGGTACGGTGTGCGCCATCACGGCCGCCATGTATTTCCAGGCCTCCGTTGCCCAGGTCTTTTACGACTACATAAGGCTCATGGATATTGCCGTATACATAACGGCGATCCTCCTTGTCTCCTTCATCCGGGAATACCTGGAGGGAAGGGAAAAGAAGATCAGCCTCAAGATAAGCGCCGCGGGTATCCTCACCGCCATCGGCTTCCTGGTCAAGCAGAACAGCGGAGCGGTGGTCATCGCCTACGTGATCTGCTTCCTCATCGGACTTATCGCCATCTCCCGGAGGAGACGGAACCTTATCTATAACGGTATCAATTACCTGGTATCCCTAATGATCCCCTTCCTTATCACCGCCGCCTTCATGGCGTCCCGGGGGATCTTCGGTCTGTTCTTCGAGAAGACCACGGGATCTGCCATCGCCTCCAAGGGCGGCATGTCCCAGGTGCTCTTCGGGTGGTTCCCCAGGACCTTGGACATCACCGTGGACTACCTGCCCCACTGCATCATCCTGACGGCCTTTATAGGCGTTTGCTTTATCCTCGATAAACTCGGCGAAAAGGAGCAGGACGAGGGCAAGATCAAAGCCGCGGCGGCACTGTTTTCCGTCTGCGCCCTGGGCTCCGTCTTCGTCCTGTTCAAGAGCCTTACCCTGACGGAACGCATCGACAAGCTCTACGGCAACGATCAGGTCATCTATTCCCTCTTCTTCGCCTCCATAGTGCTTTTTATCATTTGCTTTGTGCTGGTGATAAGGAACAGGAGAAGCGAAGAGAAGCTCCGCTTCATCCTTCCCTTCTTCGCGGTACTGGGTCTGGCCCTCGCCTTAAACTACGGCGTTGCCACCTCCGGCGGACTTTCCGCGGGACAGACGGCCATGAATCTCGGCCTTATGATAGGCCTTGTTCTCTACCTTTCCAAGGGAAGATACGGTCTGCCGGCCATCGTCACCGTCATGACCTTCTGCATCTTCCTTGTCACGGGCATCATCTCCTTCAAGTACAGGATGCCCTACGCCTGGTGGAGCCTTCAGGAGGGTGACGTCAGGGGCGCGACCGTGGAACTTGAAGTTCCCCTGCTGGAGGGCATACGGGTGACCCCGGGCACCGCCGACGGCATCAACAGGATCTACCGCGGAATAGCAGATAATTCGGAGGAAGGGGATAACGTATTTATCTTCCCCCACGCCCCCGTGTTCTATACGGTGACGGAAAGATTCCCGGAAACATATACCCTGGTACAGTGGTACGATGTGTCCACGGATCAGGCGGTCACGGACGATATCGAAGTCTTAAGGAACGACCCGCCGAAGGTCATCGTCCATATACACGTTCCCGAATATGTTACCCAAAACCAGGAGGCCAACTTCCGGGAGGATAACAGAAGGTCCGGTCTGAGCCTTATGGACGAGGCCCTTGCGGGAATGGAAGCGGAGGGATACGTCAAGGTGGATTCCTTCTCCGTACAGGGGTATCCCGTGGATATCTATGTCAGAAGGTAAGAGCTTAAAGAGCGTCCTGAGCGATATCGCCGCCGGTCTCATAGTCGGTCTCGTATCCATACCGATCTCCATGGGCTATGCCCAGGTATCGGGACTTCCGGTGCAGTACGGACTATATGCTTCCCTGATCCCCATATTGATCTACGGTCTTTTGTCCACCACAAGGAACTTCGTGTTCGGCGTGGATGCGGCCCCCGCCGCTTTGGTGGGAGGGGCTTTGGCGACCCTGGGCATCGCCTCGGGATCCCCGGAGGCCGGGACCGTCGTCCCGGTGCTTACCCTTATGGTGGCCCTCTGGCTCCTGGCCTTCTTCTTCCTGAAGGCGGGAAGGATCGTGCGCTATATCTCCACCCCGGTAATGGGAGGATTCGTAACGGGCATCTGCGTCACGATCATCCTCATGCAGATCCCCAAGCTCTACGGAGGGGACCCCGGAATAGGGGAGGCCCTGGAGCTTTTGCTCCACATGTGGCATACCGCGGGGGACTTTAATCTCCTGTCCTTTGTGATGGGCGTTACCACGGTGGTGCTCATCGTGTTCATGTCGAAGGTCGCACCCAAGATCCCCATGCCCGTCATCGTCATGGCGGCGGGATACGTGATCGGAAGATATACGGATATTGAAAGCTACGGAGTAAGGCTCCTGCCGAAGGTGGAGCCGGGACTTCCCTCCCTTGTGATCCCCGATGTATTAAATGCTCCGGTGGGAGACCTTCTCTTTACATCCCTCACCATCGCCCTCGTCATCATGGCGGAGACCCTCCTGGCCTCGGGAAGCGTCGTCCAGAAGGAGGGAGGAAAGATGGATACGGGAAGGGAGATCCTCGCCTATTCCCTGGGTAACTTCGCCGCCGCCTTCGTGGGCAGCTGTCCCGTCAACGGCAGCGTCAGCAGATCTTCCCTCTCCAGGCAGTACGGCGCCACATCCCACATAATGAGCCTGGTCTCCGGATGCGTCATGGTGGCGGTGCTGCTGTTCCTGACGCCCCTTATCGAATACCTTCCCGTGCCGATCCTTACGGCCATCGTCATAGCGGCCCTTATAAATGCCTGTGAATTCCATCTCATGGCAAGGCTCCGCAGGATATCCGCGGAGGACTACTGGATATTCATCGCCGCCTTCGTGGGAGTTCTCGTCTTCGGCACGGTCTACGGTGTCATCATCGGAGTCGTCCTTTCCTTCGTGGCGGTGATAATCCGCGCGGTGGTTCCCCCAAAGGGATTCATGGGCATGGTCCCCGGTCACGACAGGCTGGTCATGCTCTCCCGCTACAAGGACGCGGTGCCCATTAAGGACACGCTGATCTACAGGTTCGGAGGAAATCTCTTTTTCGCAAATATAGATACCTTTGAGAACGATATCAGGAACGGTCTTGAGGAGAACACGAAGACCGTGATCGTAAATGCCACGGGTATCGGCGATATAGACGTTACCGCCGCCGAGCGCCTGATGCTGCTGAACCGCGATCTGGAGCAGCAGGGCATCAAGTTCTACATGACCGACCACCAGGGACATATCAACGACAGATTAAGACAGCTGGGTGCCGGGGAGCTCCTCCATAACGGCACCGCGAGACGCACATACCGCCTGGCCCTCAGGGACGCGGGTATCCACCATCCCTACCCCCTTGCCAACGGCAAGTTCCAGGGTGATGACAAGTCGGCCACGGACGACCTCACCGCGGAGCTGGAGTGGGTCTTCGGCAGGGAGAACGTGGACCGGGTAAGACAGAGGATGTCCGATAAGGTCCTCCGGGAATTGGCTTCGGAGAAGGATGTCACCGCCAGGGATATCGAGATCGCCGAGGAGCATTTGAACTTCGGTAAGATCGGTTTCCTCGACGAGGAGGAGATCCTGAATATCGTGGAGGCAAGGCTCCAGGACGCCGACTCCCTTACGGAGAGTCAGAAGGAGGAAGTGAGGAAGGCCGTATCCGACAGGCGCGAACGTGTGGAGAAGAGGATCGGCGAATTATCCCCCAAGGCTTTACGCAGACTTAAGAAGTGATCAGGAATCCAGATCCTCGAAGGCCTGAAGTCCCGTTGTCTTTTCCGCTTTGATGTCCCCGTGACGCACGAAGATCATGGTGACGAAGGATAGGAAGGCGAATATCGTGGAATAGATGAATAATACCTTGTAGTCGATGTGACGCATGAGGGTTCCCGCCAGGACGGGGGTGATGACCTGACCCGCCATGGCTGCGGTGTAGTAGTATCCCGTGAACTTGCCGGAATCGGCGCCCTTGCACATCTCCACCACCATGGGAAGGGAGTTGATGCTGATGGCCGCCCAGGCGAACCCCACCAGTGCGAACACGATGAACATGACGATGTTAAGGCTCTTCATGGTGGTGGTGAGGATGAAGGAGAGACCGAAGGTGAATGTCAGGACCAGCGTTCCCATGTAGATGGACTTCTTCCTGCCGATC
>DNAE01000177.1 GCA_003543635.1 Clostridiales bacterium
GAGAACTACGCCATCAAGACGGGTATCCACCCCAAGGATTCCACCCTTAAGAACATCGCCACCATGGAGAAGCAGCTCCGTGAGATGGGCGCTTCCTTCGACTGGGACTACGAGCTTGCAACATGCATGCCCGAATACTACAAGTGGAATCAGTGGCTCTTCTTAAAGCTCTACGAGAAGGGTCTTGCCTACAGAAAGAACGCACCCGTTAACTGGTGCCCCAAGTGTAATACGGTCCTTGCTAACGAGCAGGTCGTTGACGGCAAGTGCGAGAGATGCGACAGCGAGGTCATTAAGAAGAACATGACCCAGTGGTTCTTCAAGATCACGGAATACGCCCAGGAGCTCCTGGACTGCCTGCCCGATCTCGACTGGCCCGAGAAGACAAAGAAGATCCAGACCAACTGGATCGGCAGATCCGAGGGATCCCAGGTGGCCTTCACCGTCGAGAAGGACGGAGAGATCTTAAAGGACGAGAACGGCAACGATCTTAAGCTGGAAGTATTCACCACGAGAGCCGATACCTTCATGGGTGTCACATATGTTGTCGTAGCACCCGAGTCCGAGCTTTGCAACATCCTCACCACCGACGAGTGCAGAGCCGCAGTCGAAGATTATAAGGTATTCACCTCCAAGGCATCCGACATCGACCGTATGTCCACCACAAGGGAGAAGACCGGTGTCTTCACGGGCGCTTATGCCATCCATCCCCTGAACGGAAGAAAGGTTCCCATCTGGACCTCCGATTACGTTATCGCCGCTTACGGTACGGGTGTGGTCATGGCGGTTCCCGCCCACGACGAGAGAGACTTCGAATTCGCCACGAAGTTCGGTCTCGATATCATCAGAGTAGTACAGTCCGCCGAGGGCGTCGAGGATGAACTTCCCTACTGCGATAAGAAGGGTATCCTCGTTAACTCCGGCGAGTTCGACGGCATCGAGATGCATGCCGCAATAGACGCCATCGTAGGCAAGCTTGCCACCATGGGCATGGGAGAGAAGAAGGTCAACTACAGACTTCGTGACTGGCTCATCTCCAGACAGAGATACTGGGGTACACCCATCCCCATGATCCACTGTGAGAAGTGCGGCGTTGTACCCGTACCCGAGAGCGATCTTCCCGTTCTCCTTCCCTACGACGTGGAGTTCACCCCCGACGGAGAATCTCCCCTTGCCAAGTGCGATTCCTTCATGAACTGCAAGTGCCCCAAGTGCGGCGGCGACGCAAAAAGAGATCCCGATACGATGGATACCTTCGTTGACTCCTCCTGGTACGAGTTCAGGTATGTGGACAACAAGAACGACAATGCCATTTTCGACAAGGATAAGGTCAAGGCCCTCTGTCCCGTCGACAAGTACGTAGGCGGACCCGAGCATGCGGCCATGCACCTTCTCTATGCAAGGTTCATCGCCAAGGCAATGCGCGACATGGGTCTCATCGATTTTGACGAGCCCTTCACGAGCCTCGTTCACCAGGGTATCATCCTGGGTCCCGACGGTAACAGGATGAGTAAGTCCAGGGGCAACACGGTGGCTCCCGACGAGTACGTTGCCAAGTACGGTTCCGATGTATTCAGGACATATCTGGCCTTCGGTTTTGCCTACACGGAGGGCGGCCCCTGGTCCGACAAAGGACTCCAGGCCATCACCAAGTTCACTGGCCGTGTGGAGAAGCTCGCCGAGGAAGTCTCCGGAACACCCAAGTGCGACATCTCCGCTCTTTCCATGGGCAAGGAGGAGAAGGACCTTAACTACGTCCTCAACTACACCATCAAGAGCGTGACCAACGATGTGGACAGATTCCAGTTCAACACATCCATCGCCCGTATGATGGAGCTCATCAATGCCATCGGTAAGTATCAGCAGACGGCTAATGCCGACAAGGGCTTCGTGAGATACTGCACGGAGATCCTGATACTCCTCCTCTCACCCTTCGCTCCCCACATGACCGAGGAGATCTGGTGCGAGAAGTTCGGCAACGACTACTCCATCTTCAACCAGAAGTGGCCTTCCTTCGACGAGTCCGCCCTGGTCAAGGACGAGATCGAGATCGCCGTTCAGATCAACGGTAAGGTCTCCTTCAAGATCGACGTTCCCGCTGATGCGGATCAGGCTGCCGTTGAAGGTCTCGTAAAGGGTGACGAGAGATTCGAGAAGGCTCTTGCCGGAAGGAATATCGTCAAGTTCATCTACGTCAAGGGAAGACTTGCAAACGTAGTAGCTAAGTAAGATCAACTGAGAGCATGATAAAAGGACTGTCCGCGGACAGTCCTTTTTTATTGGTCATTAAAGTGAAAACATAACTCCCGCCAGGGGTGACAGCACGATCATGATCAGTGAGAAGCAAAGGGAGTTCACCGATATGAGGGTAGCCCTTGATGATTCCGGGATCATGTTGTTGAGCTTAACGTCTGCCCTTATCTGGAGAAGGTCGTCTCCGAAGGCGGAGAAGAAACCGCCCAGGGTCATTATCCAGAGGACATTCGTAAAGGACGATGCGCATCCCAGGAGCACCAGGGTCAGACAGATGAAGAAAAGCCTCACAAAGGGAGTCTTCTTCCCTATCCCCTCGGATAAGACTGCACCCAGGATACCGCCCGCATAGGTAATAAACAGCAATACTCCCAGAAGGATATTTCCCGCTCCCGCATCCTGGAACCTCGACTGCAGGAAGAACAGGAGCAGAACATCGAAGGCTCCCACCAGACCGTTGGCAAAGATGAGTCCGGCGGCTTTCCCGTTGGTGCGGAGGAATGTGGCACTCTCCACAACGACTCCCTTGAGCCTTTGGGTATAGGATATGCTCTTCTTCCTCTCGATCACCATGTTCTCCTTAAGGGTCGTTGCGAAGATGAAACTGATAACTCCGATGGCGATCCCCAGAAGCTGGGCATTCCTGTTTCCGATCAGAAGGGCTATTCCGGCGCCCAATGAAGCCAGGGAACTGGACACCCTGTAGATGATGGTCTGGACGGAGACATATCTGTCGTAGAAGTCCTCGTCCTTTGCTTCCTTCAAGGTATCGAAGGCCAGGGCGCTGTCCGTGCCGGAACCGAAGTTATAGGACAGGGCGGAAAATGCTATGGATATGAGAACCCCCGCATAGGAATCAATGAAACCCATGAAGAAGCTCCCCAGGATGCTGCAGACGGAACTTACCATCAGGCTCTTCTTACGTCCCCAGACGTCGGCGAACATCCCCGAGGGGATCTCGGCGATTATGCTCACGATATGGAACACCGTCTCGGCAAATCCCACCTCCACCAGGGAGAATCCCCTGGATACCAGGAGCGCCACCCAGGCTGCCCCCGCTATGGAGATATTCCCGAGGAAGTTGAGTAAATAGAGTTTGCGCAATTGACCATGCGCCTTTTGAATAATGTCTTTCATAAAAAATCTCCTTCAACAAAACTGTCAAAGGAGTACCGCGTCGTTATCGGGCAAGGAAAGGTTTATTTCCCGAAAAAGGGCGCAGTACCCCTATAGGAGACAACATCATAACCGTTCATGAGCTGAATGCATGTTGTTATCCAAAACATATGGCACTGCTTCCTTTCCTTAGATTTAAGAATACTTTAACAGACACGCAGGAGATTGTCAAAGAAGAAGGCGCCCGGGGGCGCCTTCTTTTAGGTGAATATCCTTCTTATGGTAACGATGGGATGTCGGTCGATGTCTCCGTAGACGACGCCGTAGTTAACGCCTCTGGCATCGATGCACTGACCGCCGCCGACGTAGATGCCGACGTGTCCGCAATAGCCTCCGCCCGTATCCCAGCAGACGATGTCGCCCACCTGAACGTTATCACGGGAGACGGGTTCGCCCACGCTGCAGAGGGACTGGGAATAGTGCGGGAGCGTTACTCCGAGCTCTGCATAGCAGTAGCATACGAGACCCGAACAGTCTACGGCGGAACTTGAGCTTGCACCCCAGACATAGGAGACACCCAGCATGGATTCCGCTATGTTGGCGATGGTCTGACCGTTGTTACCGGTGTTCTCGTAGGTACCTCCGACCACCTGGTTGTAGTCGACGCCGGTACCGCCGCCGGAGGAAGATCCTCCGCCGCCTCCGCCGTTATTGGAAGGAGGTACGGGTGTAGGCGTGGGGGTAGGTGTGGGCGGCGGGGTCTGTGTAGTATATGAGATATATACATAGCCCTCGAGGCCGCTGTCGGTCGTAACATGGTACCACTTGTCGGCAACGTTATCCGCAACGAGATGTGTCTCATCGGAGAGGGTCGCAACGACCTCACTCTCGGTGGAAGGCTCGGCACGGAGCGTCAGGGAATCGGTATCGACCCAAACGTCTCTGTAGATCGCCTGCCATACCATCTCGTAGGAAAGGGTATCCGTAAGAACATATCCCTCGACTCCGTCCTCTGTCCTGATCTTGGACCAGGAATCGCCGATACCGATCCTTATGACTCCCTCACCCATGGGGATGGGCTGGATCGTCATGGAACTCATGTCGGGCTCTTCCTTGATTATGGAATCCGGAGCCTGGATATAGTACTGTGTCTCGTCGGGTGCGAAATACATGGGATCGAGGAGCTCGATCTTAAGGCCTGCCTCGTCATACTCCTGATA